>JBOGZI010000167.1:0-32173 GCA_050697275.1 Solirubrobacterales bacterium
GCGTGAACAGCTACCGATAGGAGAGATTGTGCCGAAGGACCTGTTTAAACCGGAACTCGGCAAGCCGCACCATCACGCCTACGTCGTCGAGGACATCGAGGCGACCGTGAATCGCCTGGTCGACCAACTCGGCGCCGGGCCGTTCTTCCTCGTCGAGAACGTGCCGCTGGAAAACGTCCTCTCTCGCGGTGACCCGGCGGAGTTCGTCCACAATTCCGCCTTCGGGTTCTGCGGCGGCGGCGCGATCGAGCTGATCGAAGCCATCAGCCTGGCGCCCGAGCGCGTCGAGAAGGGCTTCTCCGCTCCCTGGCCGCGAGTCCACCACGTCGCCTACGCCGTGCCGCCGACGGAGGTAGCCGATTTGCGAAGCTCGCTCGACGAGCGAGGCATGCCGCAGTACCTGAGCTCCCAGCTCGGCGAAGTCGACGCGACTTTGCACGACGCCTCCGGCGTCCTGGGCCACGACCTCGAGATCCATGTCGACAGCGAGGGTCTGCGCGCCTTCTTCGAGATGGTGAGGAATGGCGCCGAGGGTTGGGATGGCTCGGAACCGCTGCGCCCAGTCGAGAGCTGATCGCTGGCTCGACAGCGCTCGGAACCAGCGAGATACTGCGTGGGCGATGTCGGACGAGAACGTGGAGATCGTGCGACGGGCGCTCGCCGCGAACCGCTCCGGCCCGCCGGAGGAGACGAGGGAGATCGCGCTCTCGCTTGTGGACCCGGCAGTGGAGTTCAGGTCCCGGATCACGGCGGTCGAGGGCGCCGACTATCTCGGCCCCGAGGGTCTCCGCAAATATTTCGACGACATGGCGGACGCGTTCCGCGTGTGGCGAAACGACGCGGACGAGATCGTGGAGGTGGGCCCGGATGCCGTCCTCGTCGACAGCATCTTCCACGCCGTCGGCAAAGACAGCGGGCTGCAGATCGAGCTGCGAAACGCGGCCCTCTTCGTCCTCTCCGAGGGAAAGATCGTTCGCTGCCTCGCCTATCCGACCCGCGAGGAAGCCCTCGAAGCCGCCGGGCTGTCGGAGTAGCCGCTTCGGACGAAAAGCAGCAGTCGGGGCGGCGACGTTAGAAGCACGCCCGGCAGGATTCGAACCTGCGACTTCCGCCTCCGGAGGGCGGCGCTCTATCCACTGAGCTACGGGCGCTTGAGCGCCCAAGTGTAGGTGCGCAACCGGGCGGCCGCCACAGGGGGCCTCCCGCTTCTAGGCTAGGCCGATGGACCTCTCGGTCGTCTTCCTGGGCACCGGCGGCTCCGTGCCCTCGGCGCGGAGGGCGACCGCCTGCGTGCTGATCCGCGCCGGCGGGAACCGCATCCTGGTGGATTGCGGCGAGGGCGCCCAGCGGCAGATGATGCGCTCCACCGGACTGGTCGCGATGGACGAGATCTACGTCACCCACTACCACGCCGACCACTACCTCGGCCTGCCCGGCCTGCTCAAGACCTACGACCTCCAGGAGCGGCAGGTTCCGCTGCGGCTCGTCGGACCCCCCGGGCTGCGAAGCCTGTTCGAGGCCCTGCGGCGGATCTTCGGCAAGCTCCGCTACGAGGTCGAGCTGATCGAGCTGGGGCCGGGCGAGGCGATCCCCCACGAGGGCTTCGAGATGCGCAGCTTCGGGCTCGAGCACCGGATGCCCGCGCACGGCTACGCCTTCGTCGAGGCCGAGCGCCCCGGCCGTTTCGACGCCGAGGCGGCCAGCGAGCTGGGGGTGAGCGACCCCCGCGACTACGGGCGGCTGCAGCGCGGCGAGGCCGTCGCCGTCGATGGGGGAGAGGTGCGCCCCGACCAGGTGATGGGCGAGGCGCGCCCGGGCCGCAAGATCGTCGTCACCGGCGACACCGCTCCCTGCGAGATGACCCGGGTCGCCGCGCACGCGGCCGAGCTGCTCGTCCACGACGGCACCTTCGCGGAGGAGGAGGCCGCGCGGGCGGCCGAGACCGGCCACTCCACCGCGCGGCAGGCGGCGGCCCTCGCCAGAGAGGCCGAGGCCCGGATGCTGGCGCTCGTCCACGTCTCCTCCCGCTACAACGTCTCCGCGGTGCTCCAGGAGGCCCGCGAGGTCTTTCCCAACGCCGTCGCGCCCCGCGACTTCGACCTGGTCGAGATCCCCTTCCCGGAGCGCGGGGAGCCGAGGCTGGTCGAGAACGGCGCCCGGGTGCGCGCCGACCCCGAGGCGGAGGCGGCCCCCGCCGCCTCGGCCGAGTAGCGGCGGTCCCGCCCTACCGCACGGCGAGGGCCGCGATCGCCGCGGCCAGCTCGGGCGCGCGGTCCTCCTGCAGGAAGTGCTTGGCGGGGAGGATCCGGGGCTCCACCCCGAGCGCGTCCGCGATCGCGTCGCGCTGATCGGCGCCGAGCGCCGGGTCGTCGCTCGCCCAGATCACCTGGGCGGGCCAGCCCGCCTCGCGCAGACCGCCCAGGTAGAGGCGCTCCTTCTCGGCGGTCGGCTCGAAGCCGCGAACGATCCGCTGGAAGGCCCGGCCACCGTCGCCGCGCCGCAGCAGGGCGAGATGGGCATCCACCTCATGGGGGGGAGTGGCCGAGCGATCCGCGATCCCCTGCAGGTAGAAGAGCCAGCGGGCGAGGGGCGGGCGGGTCGAGGCGATCCAGAGCCGGCCGAGCAGCGGCGGCGCGGCGAGCGCCATCGTCCAGACCCGGCGGAAGCCGTCCACCGCGAGCAGTGTGTCGAGCACCGTCAGGGTCGCGATCCGGTCGCGATTGCAAAGCGCCCACTCGAGGCCGACCGGCCCGCCGATGTCGTGGAGAACGAGATGGCAGCGCTCGATGCCGAGCGCCTCGATCGCCGCGCTGGTCCAGCGCCCGAGGCCCGTCCAGCTGTAGTCGAACTCGCGCGGGCGCTCGGCCAGGCCGAGACCGGGCAGATCGAAGGCGACCCCGCGCAGCCCCCGCACGGCGAGCGGCGGCAGCAGCTTGCGATAGAGGAAGGAGCTGACCGGGATCCCGTGCATCAGCACCACCGGCTCGCCCTCGCCCTCCTCCCGCACGAAGCTGCGGACCCCGCCCGCCTCGAACTCCCGCCCAGCCGCCCGATGCCGGTCGATCGCTGTGGCTACATCGCCCCGCATCTGTTGCATGATCACATCATGGCCCTGGCCGTGATCATCGCGCTCGCCGCGGCGCTCCGCTTCTGGGGCATCGACGGCCAGAGCTTCTGGTCCGACGAGTACTTCACGCATCTCCACGCGAGTCAGGCGGGGTTCGGTGCGATGCTGAGCTCGGTCTCGGAGGAGGAGGTGAGCCCGCCCCTCTACCACGTGCTGGCATGGCTCTGGGTTCATGCATTCGGGACCGGGGATGCGGGGCTCAAGTCACTATCGGCGCTGCTCGGGACAGCGACCGTCCCGGTCGTCTACGTGGGCGTCCATCAGCTCGCCTCCAGGCGCGCGGCCCTGGTGGCGGCCGCCCTGGTGGCGACGAGCCCGCTGCTCGTCTGGTACTCGCAGGAGGCGCGCCCGTACTCGCTGCTGATCCTGCTTTCGGCGGCCTCGTTCGCGTTCTTCGCGCGCGCGCTTCGCGCTCCGTCCCGGGGGGCGCTCGCGGGCTGGGCGGCGGCCTCGAGCCTGGCCCTGGCATCGCACTACCTCGCCGGCCTGCTGATCGTGCCCGAAGCGGCGCTGCTGTTCGTCCGCCTGCGGGAGAGCCGCCGAGCGGTGGCCGTTGCCACCGGGGTCGTGGCGCTGGTGGTCGCCGCGCTGCTCCCTACCGTGCTCGGATACGAGGCCAATCCGACCAACTGGATCTCCCAGACGCCGCTCGACGAGAGACTGATCCAGACCTCGCTCCTCTTCGGGGTCGGGCAGAGCTATCCGCCCGGGCTCGCGGTGGCCGCGGCCGGCCTCCTGGCCGTGGGCCTGTCGGCGGTGCTCCTCGCCCGAGCCGACCCCGAGGAACGCCGCGTCGCGACGCTGGCGCTATACCTCTTCGCCGGGGGCATGGCGGTGGCCCTCCTCGGTGTTGCGGTGGGGCAGGACCTGATCATCGCCCGGTATCTGCTTGCGCTCTGGGTGCCGCTTGCCGTCGCGGTCGCTGTCGGGTTCGGGTCGCGCCGCGCCGGGGCGGTGGGAGCCGGGGCCACGATCGTCCTCTGCGGGCTCTGGACCGCTCTGTCGATCGAGGTCAAGGACAATGAGGACATCCAGCGCATCGACTGGCGGGCGGCCGCGGAGCTCGTCGGCGACGAACGCAGGCGCCTGATCGCCGCGCCGAGCTCGTATCACCATCTTCCGCTTCTCATCTATCTGGACGGGATCCGGCAGCAGCCCCCCCTGGCCACGAACAGGGTGTCGGAGGTGGTGGAGCTCACCCACGATCGCCCTTCGCGGGGGAAGCGGTGCTGGTGGGGAGCAGCGTGCGGCCTCTCGTCGGAGAATCAACCTCGCATCGTGCTTCCAGGTGGGTTCCGGCTGGTGGAGCGGACCTCGCTCGGCCGCTTCACGGCGAGCCGCTACGTCTCGGCTCGGCCCCTTCCGGTCACCGCGCCGCCGGCGGGCGAGCTGGGGGTGCTCCTCCAGACGGGTACCTGAGCCGGGTTGGGAGGCCATCGGCGCCCGCTGCTACGCTGGCCCGGCAAGCCCCTTTAACCCGGTCCCGCGAGGCCAGGAAGGAGCGAGATGAGCGACGAGAAGGTCGTGCTCGATCACGACGATCTGCGGCGGACGCTGGTCCGGATCGCCCACGAGATCGTCGAGAAGAACCGCAGCGGGGACGACAGCCTGGCGCTGGTCGGGATCCACACCCGCGGCGCGGTCATCTGCCGGCGCCTGCACGCTCTGGTCGGCGAGCTCTCTGGCGCCGAGGTGCCGCTCGGCGACCTCGACATCTCCTTCTACCGCGACGACCTCGAGCGTCGCGAGCCGCAGGCGGCGCCGGTGGTCCACGACACCCACCTTGACTTCGAGCTCGAGGGGCGCACCGTCGTCCTGGTCGACGACGTGCTCTACACCGGCCGCACGGTCCGTGCCGCGATCGACGCCCTCTTCGACTACGGGCGCCCCGCTCGGGTGCAGCTCGCGGTGCTGGTGGACCGAGGCCATCGCGAGCTTCCGATCAGGCCCGACTACGTCGGCAAGAACCTGCCGACCGCGCCGGGCGAGCGGGTGAACGTGCGGCTCGAGGAGATCGACGGCGCCGACGAGGTCGCGATCGCGCCGGCCCGGGCGGCGGCCGCGGCCGGAGAGGAGGAGCGATGAAGCACCTGTTGGGAGTCGAGGCCCTGAGCCGCGCGGAGATCGAGCGCTTTCTCGATCGCGCCGAGGGCTTCGCCGAGGTCGGAAAGCGCGACATCAAGAAGGTCCCGACCCTGCGGGGCCGCACCATCGTCAACCTCTTCTACGAGGCGAGCACCAGGACCCTCTCCTCCTTCGAGCTCGCCGCAAAG
This sequence comes from Solirubrobacterales bacterium, assembly GCA_050697275.1. GTDB lineage: Bacteria > Actinomycetota > Thermoleophilia > Solirubrobacterales > 70-9 > JBOGZI01. The sequence continues at coordinate 5,401 of JBOGZI010000167.1, forward strand.
CGTCTCTCCGCCGACGTGGTCAGCGTCAAGGCCGCCGGCTCCTCCGTGGACAAGGGGGAGTCGCTGAAGGACACGGTGGCGACGCTGTCGGCCTACGATCCGGCGGCGATCGTGATCCGCGCCCCGCACACGGGTGCAGCGGACCTGGTCGCGCGCTGGACCGACGCCTCGGTGATCAACGCCGGGGACGGCAAGCACGAGCACCCAACCCAGGCGCTGCTCGACGTCTACACCCTCCGCCGCCAGCTCGGGGCGCTCGACGGCAAGCGGATCTGGATCGTCGGCGACGTCCTGCACAGCCGGGTGGCCCGCTCCTGCCTGCTCGCCTTCCGCAAGATGGGCGCCCAGGTGACCCTCTGCGGTCCGCCCACCCTGATCCCGCGCGATGCGGAGGCGCTCGGTTGCGAGCTGGCCTACGACCTCGATCGGCTCGGGGAGGCGGATGTCGTCTACGCCCTGCGCATGCAGCGCGAGCGGATGGGCGAGAGCTTCGTCCCGTCCCTGCGCGAGTACGCGGCGATCTACCAGATCGACTCGCGCCGGCTTGGCCCCCGGCAGCTCCTCATGCACCCGGGACCCGTCAACCGCGGGGTGGAGCTGGCGCCGGAGGTGATCGATTCGCCCCAGTCGCTGATCGCCACACAGGTGGAGAGCGGGCTGGTGGTGCGGATGGCGATCATCTACGAGCTGCTCGCCGGGACCGACCGCCCCCGCCCGGAGCGCGGCCCCGCTCCGGCCGACACCCCGACGATCGGGCAGCCGGCATGAGCCCCTCCGGCCTGGTCCAGAGGCCCGGCCAGCCCGCTGACCTGATCATCCGCGGGGCCCGGCTGCTCGACCCGCGCGGTGAGCTCGACGCCGTCCGGGACCTCGTCGTGCGGGGCGGCGGGATCGCCGAGATCGCCGAGCCCGGCGGCGCTCCGGAGATCGACGGGGCGGAGCTGGTGGAGGCCGACGGGCTGCTGGTCCTGCCCGCCTTCGTCGACCCTCACGTCCACCTGCGCACGCCCGGCGAGGAGCACGAGGAGGACATCGAGACGGGCACCCGCTCGGCCGCGGCGGGCGGCTACGGGGCGATCGTCGCGATGGCCAACACCGCCCCCCCGGTCGACTCCGCGGCGGTGCTCGGCTCCCTCCGCGAGCGCGCCGAGCGCGAGGCTTCGGTCCCGGTCGGCTTCGCCGCCACCGTCACCCGGGGGATGGCGGGCGAGGAGCTGACCGAGATGGCGGAGCTGCGGGAGGCCGGCGCGGTCGGCCTCTCGGACGACGGCCTGCCGATCGCCAACGCCCGGGTGCTTCGCCGGGCCCTGCAGTACCAGCTCCTAACCGGCCTGGTGATCGCGCTCCACGAGGAGGATCCCGATCTCTCCGGCGACGGGGTGATGCACGAGGGAGAGGTCTCGGCGGTGCTCGGGCTGGCCGGGATCCCGGCCGTCTCGGAGTCGACCGCGATCGCCCGCGACTGCTCGCTGGCGGGCTACGAGGGCGCGCGGATCCATGTCCAGCACCTCTCCGCGCGCTCGTCGGTCGAGGCGGTGGCCCGCGCCAAGGCGGCCGGGGTGGAGGTGAGCTGCGAGGCGACCCCGCACCACCTGACGCTCACCGACGAGCAGGTCCGGAGCCTCGACGCCCGCTTCAAGATGAACCCGCCGCTTCGCACCGAGGACGACCGCCAGGCGCTGATCGAGGGCCTGCGCGATGGCACGATCGACTGCGTCGCCACCGATCACGCCCCCCACTCGCTGGAGGAGAAGGAGGTCCCCTTCGAGCAGGCGGCGATGGGGGTGACCGGCCTGGAGACGGCCTTCGCCGCGCTCCACACCGATCTGGTGCTGCCTGGGACGCTCGAGCTGGGGTTGCTGGTGGAGCGGATGACCGCGGGCGGGGAGCCTTTCGGGATCGCGCCGCCACGGTTGGAGGGCGGCGCCGAGGCGAACGTCGCCCTGGTTGACCCCGGCCAGGAGTGGGTGGTCGGCGAGGAGGGCTACGAGAGCCGCTCGGAGAACAGCTGCTTCGCGGGGCGGACGCTGACCGGGCGGGTGCTGATGACGGTGGCCGGTGGCCGGGTCGCCTTCCGCCAGCGCAGCTTCGCCATGGGGGTAGCGTGAAGCTGGACGCCGGGCGGGCCGCACTGGTGGTGGTCGACGTCCAGGAGGGCTTTCGCAAGGCGGTGCCGGACTTCGAGCGGGTCGCCAGGGCCACAGCCACCCTGGTCGAGGGCGCCGAGACGATCGGCATCCCGGTCGTGGTCAGCGAGCAGTATCCGAAGGGACTGGGGGAGACCGCTCCCGAGGTCGCCGAGCGCCTGCCCGAGGGAGTCGAGCCGATCGAGAAGGTCTGTTTCTCGGCGGCGGAGGCGGACGGCTTCGACCTCGGCGCGCGTGACCAGGCCCTGGTCTGCGGGGTCGAGACCCATGTCTGCGTCAAGCAGACCGTGCTCGACCTGCTCGGCGGGGGCACCGAGGTCCAGGTGGCCGAGGACGCGGTCGGGTCCCGCACTGAGGAGAACAAGCGGGTCGGCCTGCACAAGATGGAACGGGCGGGTGCGGTGCTGACCAGCGTCGAGACGGCGCTCTTCGAGCTGCTCGGACGCGCCGGCACCGACGAGTTCAAGCGGGTCCAGAAGCTGATCCTGAACTACGCGCCCAACCTCGAGGCCGGCTCCTCCGCTTCGCGTCCGGGGCCGGCTGGGGTGGGGGCGGGATGAATGTGATCCCGGGGTTCGTGCTGTTGGAGGACGGCACCCGGCTGGATGGAGAGCTGGTCGGCGATCCGAGCGCGGTCACGGGCGAGGTCGTCTTCAACACCTCGATGACCGGCTACCAGGAGTCGGTCACCGACCCCTCCTACGCCGGGCAGATCATCGCCTACACCTACCCCCTGGTCGGCAACTACGGCGTCTCCGCCGAGGCGATGGAGTCCGACCGGCCCCAGGCCCGCGGCGTCGTCATGCGGGAGGGGAAGAACGGGGAGGATGCCGCCAGCGCCGAGGGCGGCTGGCTCGACTGGCTTCGGGACTGCGGGGTGCCGGCGATCTCGGGGGTCGACACCCGCGCCCTCGTCCGCCACATCCGCGACCGGGGCGCGATGAGGGGCGGGATCTTCCCCGGCGAGCTCTCCGAGCCGCAGGCCCGGGAGCGGATCGAGGCCGAGCCCTCGATGGAGGGTGCCGACCTCACCCGCGAGGTGACCCCGGGCGAGCCGGTCGAGTTCGAAGGGGACGGCCCGCACGTGGTCGCGATCGACACCGGGATCAAGCACTCGATCCTGCGGCAGTTCCGCGAGCGAGGCTGCCGCCTGACGCTCCTGCCCTGCGACGCGAGCTCGGCGGATGTCCTGGAGCGGGACCCCGACCTGGTCTTCCTCGCCAATGGCCCCGGTGACCCGGCGGCGCTCGGCTACGTCGTGGAGAGCGTCAGGGGGGTGGTCGGGAAGAAGCCCGTGGTCGGCATCTGCCTCGGACACCAGCTGCTCTGCCGCGCGGTCGGGCTCGAGACCTTCAAGCTGCCCTTCGGCCACCGCGGCGCCAACCACCCGGTCAAGGACCTGGAGACCGGCCGGATCGAGATCACCGCGCAGAACCACGGCTTCGCGGTCGCCGGGCCCAACGGGGAGTCGAAGCTGGAGGCCGACGAGCCGGTGCGCTGGAGCACCGACTTCGGCGGGGCCGAGCTCTCCCACCTGAACCTCTACGACCGTACCGTGGAGGGCCTGGTCCTGAAGGACGTGCCCGGCTGCGCCGTCCAGTACCACCCGGAGGCGGGCCCCGGCCCCCACGACGCCCGCCACCTGTTCGACCGCTTCCTGGAATTGGGGGAGAAGGGCTGATGCCGAGGCGCGAGGACATCTCGAAGATCCTGCTGGTCGGCTCGGGGCCGATCGTGATCGGACAGGCGGCGGAGTTCGACTACTCGGGAGTGCAGGCGTGCAAGGTGCTGCTCGAGGAGGGCTACGAGGTGGTCCTGGTCAACTCGAACCCGGCGACGATCATGACCGATCCCGAGTTCGCCGACCGCACCTACATCGAGCCGCTGCTGCCCGGCCCGGTGGCGAAGGTGATCGAGCGGGAACGCCCGGATGCCCTGCTGCCGACGCTCGGCGGCCAAACGGCGCTCAATCTCGCCAAGGCGCTGCACGACGACGGCACCCTGGAGCGCTTCGGTGTGGAGCTGATCGGCGCGAACTACGAGGCGATCCACCGCGCCGAGGACCGCGAGGCCTTCCGGGAGACGATGGAGGGGGCGGGACTGCGGGTGCCCTGGTCGCGGATCGTCACCTCGGTCGGCGAGGCGGAGCGGAGCCTGGCCGGCAGCGAGATCGAGCTGCCGGCGATCGTGCGCCCCGCCTTCACCCTGGGCGGCCACGGCGGCGGCGTCGGCGACACCGAGACCGAGCTCGCCCAGATCGTCTCCGAGGGGCTCGCCGCGAGCCCGATCAACCAGGTCCTGGTCGAGGAATCGGTGCTCGGCTGGGGGGAGTTCGAGCTCGAGGTGATGCGGGACCGCAACGACAACGTGGTGATCGTCTGCTCGATCGAGAACGTCGACCCGATGGGGGTCCACACCGGCGACTCCGTGACGATCGCCCCGGCGCAGACGCTCACCGACGCCCTCTACCAGGAGCTGCGCGACCAGGCGATCCAGGTGATCCGGGCGGTCGGCGTCGAGACCGGCGGCTCCAACATCCAGTTCGCGGTCAACCCCGAGACGAGCGAGATCGTGGTGATCGAGATGAACCCGCGCGTCTCGCGCTCCTCGGCCCTGGCCTCGAAGGCGACGGGCTTCCCGATCGCGAAGATCGCGGCCCGCCTCGCGGTCGGCTACGCGCTCGAGGAGATCCCCAACGACATCACCCAGGCGACGCCGGCCTCCTTCGAGCCGACGATCGACTACGTGGTGACCAAGGTGCCGCGCTTCGCCTTCGAGAAGTTCCCGGGCGCCGAGGGGCGGCTCTCCACCCACATGAAGTCGGTCGGGGAGGCGATGGCGATCGGGCGCACCTTCCGCGAGTCCTTCGCGAAGGCGCTGCGCTCGCGGGAGCTCGACGCCGAGCCCGAGCTACCCGCCTCGACCGGCGAGCTGCTCGAGCGGCTGGCCACTCCCTCGCCGGACCGGTTCGACCTGGTGCTCGAGGGCTTCCGGCGCGGGGTCGAGCTGGAGCGGGTGGCGGAGGCGACGATGATCGACCGCTGGTTCCTGCGGGAGCTCCGCGCCCTGGCGACCGATGGCGACGGGACCGAGGGGCTGGAGCGCTGCTACCGCTCGGTGGACACCTGCGCCGCCGAGTTCGAGGCCCGCACCCCCTACTTCTACTCCGCCCACGAGAGACCGACCAGGGTTGCCAGGGCGTCCGCGCCCACACCCGGCACGCCCGGAGGCGAAGCCGAGGAGATGGGCGTTGATGGCGAAGCCTTCCCACGCGACCGCCCCGCGGTGATCATCCTCGGCTCGGGGCCGAACCGGATCGGCCAGGGGATCGAGTTCGACTACTGCTGCGTGCACGCGGCGATGACCGCGCGCGAGCTGGACCGCCACGCTGTGATGGTCAACTGCAACCCGGAAACCGTCTCCACCGACTACGACACCTCCGATCGCCTCTACTTCGAGCCGCTCACCGAGGAGGACGTGCTCGCGGTCTGCGCAGCGGAGAATCCCGAGGGGGTGATCGTGCAGTTCGGCGGTCAGACGCCGCTGCGCCTCGCCGGGGCGCTCGAGCAGGCGGGCGTGCCGCTGCTCGGCACCCCGGTCGACGCGATCGACCTGGCCGAGGACCGGGGCCGCTTCGGGGCCCTGCTGAAGCGGCTCGAGATCAAGCATCCTCCCTACGGCACGGCGCTCTCGGCCGACGAGGCGGTCGCGATCGCCGAGGACGTCGGCTTCCCGCTGCTGGTCCGGCCCTCCTACGTGCTCGGCGGGCGGGCGATGGAGATCTGCTACTCGACCGAGGACCTCTCGGCCTACCTGGAGGCCAACGTCAAGGCAGACCAGGAGCACCCGCTGCTGCTCGACCGATTCCTGGAGAACGCGATCGAGGTGGACGTCGACGCGCTCGCTGACGGCGACTCCTGCTTCGTCGCGGGGATCATGCAGCACGTCGAGGAGGCCGGGGTCCACTCCGGCGATTCGGCCTGCGTGATCCCGCCGATGAGCCTCGGCGAGGAGATGCTCGCCGAGATCCGCGAGACGACCCGGCGGATCGCGCTGGAGCTGGGCGTGGTGGGGCTGATCAACGTCCAGTACGCAGTCGCCGAGGGCGAGCTGTTCGTGATCGAGGCGAATCCCCGCGCCTCGCGGACGGTGCCCTTCGTGAGCAAGGCGATCGGCGCGCCGCTGGCCAAGCTCGCCTGCCGCCTGATGCTGGGCGAGTCGCTGGACGAGCAGGAGCTGCCCGCCGAGGACGCCGGGCACGTCAGCGTCAAGGAGGCGGTGCTTCCCTTCGCCCGCTTCACCGGGGCCGACGCGGTCCTGGGGCCCGAGATGCGGAGCACCGGCGAGGTAATGGGGATCGCCGCCGACTTCCCGACCGCGTTCGGCAAGGCCCAGGCCGCGGCGGGGGTCTCCCTGCCGAGCGAGGGCACGATCTTCATCAGCGTCACCGACTCGGACAAGCCGGCGGCAACCCAGCTCGCCACCCGCTTCCACGACCTCGGCTTCAAGGTGATCGCCACCTCCGGGACCGCGCAGGCGATCTCGGCGATGGGGGTACCGGTGCGCCGCATCAACAAGATCGGCGAGGGCTCCCCGCACGTCGTGGACTGCATCAACGGGGGCGAGGTAGACCTGGTGATCAACACCCCGACCGGCTCGGGCGCACGGGCCGACGGCTACGAGATCCGCACCGCCGCCGTCCGCCACGGCCTTCCCTGCCTGACCACGATGACCGGTGCCTCGGCCGCCGCCCGCGCGATCTTCGCCCAGGTGAAGGAGGAGGCGGAGGTGCGCTCCCTGCAGGAGCTGCATCCGACGGGGGAGCGTGAGCCATCGCCGAAGTGAGAGCGCAGCGGGAGCCGGGGCTCGGCGAGCGCGTCGTGGCGCCCCTCGGGCGGCGGCTCTGCGAGGTGACCCGGAACACGGAGTCGGGCGGCTACCGGATCTTCTCGGCGCTCGACACCGAGGGGCCGGAGCCGGCCGCCGGCCAGTTCTACATGCTCGCCGCCGAGTCGCGCTGGGGCGGGGAGGAGGGACGGCCCTATCTGGCGCGCGCCTTCTCGGTCGCCGACGCGGCCCGCGAGGCGGACGGCGTCCGGCTCGACTTCCTGGTCCAGGCGGTCGGCCCGGGGACGGAGAGGCTGGCCGTCCTGGAGGCCGGCGAGGGCCTGTGGGTGAGCGGCCCACTGGGACGCCCCTTCTCGGCGCCGGATCAACTCGCTGCGGGCGCCGCCGGGGCGATCCTGGTGGGCGGCGGGATCGGGGTCGCGCCGCTCGCCATCTGGCGCCGCCGGCTGCTGGCCGCGGGAGTGCCCGCCCGGGTCCTGCTCGGCTTTCGCGATCGCGCCAACTCGGGCGGGCTGGAGCTGTTTGAAACGGGTCCCTCCTCCACCGAGAAACGGGTTGCCCCTGAACGGGGCACCCTCGCATCTGCGGAGCGCCCTCGCATCTGCAGCGAGATCCGCCTCGCGAGCGAGGACGGATACACGGGGCATCACGGCTACGTCACCGACCTGCTCACGGTGCTGCTCGAGGGGGACGACGCCCGCAGTGCGGCCGTCTACGCCTGCGGGCCGCCGGCGATGCTGGAGGCGGTGCGGGCCCTCTGCGTCGAGCGGGGGGTCGAATGCGAGCTGGCGATGGAGGCGCCGATGGCCTGCGGCTTCGGAGCCTGCATGGGGTGCGCGGTGCCGCTTGCGGACGGCGGCTTCATGCGCCTCTGCCTGGACGGGCCCGTCGTCCGGGCCGGGCAGATCGAAACGGCGCTGGTGCCGGGATCAGGTCACTGATGGGCGCCGAGGGCAACGGGACGGCTCCGGCGGGGGGTCAGAGCACCGACCTGTGCGGGATCCGGCTCAGCCACCCGGTGATCAATGGATCCGGCACCTTCGACGCGATCGCCGCCCGTCGCGCCTTCGGCGAGCAGCTGTGGCGGGAGTTCCCCTTCTCAGCCTTCGTCTCGAAGACGATCACCCCAGAGCCCCGGGAGGGCAATCCGCCACCCCGGATCTACGAGGTGGGCGGGGGGATGGTCAACTCGATTGGCCTGCCCAACAAGGGCCTCGCGGGGTTCCTCGTCGAGGACCTCCCGGCACTCGCGGAGTTGCCGGTGCCCCTGATCGTCTCGGTGATGGCGACCAGCCACGGCGAGTTCGCGCGCCTCGTCGAGGGCGTTTCCGCTCGGGAGGAGGTCGCCGGCCTCGAGTTGAACGTCTCCTGCCCCAACGTCGAGTCGGGCCTGCTGATCGGCGGCTCCGCCGAGGAGACCCGCTCGCTGCTCGAGCTGCTGCGGCCGCTGACCGCGAAGCCGTTGATCGTGAAGCTCACCCCGAACGTGGATGACCCGGCGCGGATCGCCGCCGCGGCGGAATCCGCCGGAGCGGACGCGGTCTCGCTGATCAACACCGTTCAGCCGAGCGCGGGCCCCCCGCAGGGATTCCGGCTCGGCAGCGGTTCGGGCGGGCTCTCCGGCCCGGCGATTCGCGAGGTGGCCCTGGCCCAGGTCGCTCGGGTGGCGGGTCGGATCTCCGTGCCTGTGGTGGCGATGGGCGGAATCACCTCGGGAGCGGACGCCGCGGAACTGCTTGGGGCGGGGGCCAGAGCGGTCGCGGTGGGGACCGAGAGCTTCCGGGACCCCGCCGCCGGGTCGCGGATCGCCGGCGAGCTGGCGGGCCTTTCGGTGCCATCCGTTACATAGCCGGAAGTTTTTCGCGCAATAGGCAAATTCGCCCTTGAGCCTCGCGGAGCCGGGGATATACTGCCGCCCCGATGCAGGCTCCGGTCCAGTCCTCCAGCGCCGCCCCCGAGAGATCACTGGACCAGCGGATGGAGGCCCTGAAAAGGGCCAATAACATCCGGTCCGCACGGGCCCAGCTGAAGCGGGACCTCAAGGCGGGCAAGGTGAAGATCCAGACCCTGCTGCTGGACCCGCCCGAGTACGTCCAGACCGCGAAGGTGATCGACATGCTGATGGCGGTCCCCAAGTACGGTCGGGTGAAGACGAACCGGATCCTCAATCAGTGCCGGATCTCTCCCTCGAAGACGATCGGGGGCCTCTCCGAGCGGCAGCGTTCCGAGCTGGTCAACCAGCTCCGCAAGTAACGCCGGCTTTTCGGCCGCGGCGCCGTTCATGATCAGCACGTGGCGAAGGTGCTGGTCATCACCGGTCCCTCGGGAGTGGGGAAGGGGACGCTGATCGAGCGACTGCTCGAGCGTATCCCTGAGCTCGAGCTGTCGGTGTCGGCGACGACCAGGGAGCCGCGGCCCGGGGAGGTCGAGGGCCGCGACTACCACTTCCTCAGCCCGGAGGAGTTCGAGCGCCGGGTGCAGGCCGGCGAGTTCCTCGAGCACGCCACCTACAGCGGCCACCGCTACGGCACGCTTCGCTCCGAGGTGGAGCGTCGGCTGCGGGAGGGCCGCTCGGTGGTGCTCGAGATCGAGGTGCAGGGAGCCCGCCAGGTCCGGGCCGCGATGCCCGAGGCGGTGCTGATCTTCATCGCGCCGCCGGACCCCGCGGCGCTCAGGCAGCGGCTGGAGGGCCGGGGGACCGACAGCCCCGAGGCGATCGAGCGCCGCCTGCGCACGGCTGAGCAGGAGCTCGAGGCGCAGGGCGAGTTCCCGCACGTTGTGGTGAACGACGAGGTGCAGAATGCCGCCTCGGAGCTGGAGAAGCTCGTCCGCCGCGAGCTGGCCCTACAATGACTCGCCCGTGATCAGGCCTCGCGTCGACAAGCTGCTCGATCGGACCGGCTCGCACTATGGCGCGGTGATCGTCGCCGCCAAGCGAGCCCGCCAGATCAACGCCTACTATCACTCACTCTCCGAGGGCGCCTACGGTGAGTACACGCCGCCGATGGTGGATGTGCCCAGCGGCAACTACCTCACGATCGCGCTCGAGGAGACCGCCGAGGGCAAGCTCAAGTTCGAGTACAAGGCCTAGGCCGTGTCGGCCTAGCGCCGCCACCATGAGTGGGCGGCCGACAGAGCGGGGGCGGTTCCGATGAGCAGGATCCTGCTCGGGGTGACCGGCGGCATCGCCGCCTACAAGGCCCTCGAGCTGGCGCGGCTGGCGACCAGGGAGGGCCACGCGGTACGGGTCCTGATGACCCCGGCGGCGAAGCGCTTCGTCGGCCCCGCCTCCTTCGAGGGCATCGTCGGCGCCCCGGTGCTGAGCGACGAGTTCGAGCGGGACCCGGCCCGCGGCGCCTTCCCCGGCGACCCAGCCCCGGAGCACGACCCGATCGGCCACCTCGAGGTGGTCGCCAACGCGGACGCATACCTGATCGCGCCGGCCTCGGCCAACACGATCGCCAAGCTGGCGGCGGGGATCGCGGACTCGATCGTGACCACAGCATTCATCGCCTGCGCGGCGCCGCGGTTGGTGGCGCCCGCGATGAACGACCGCATGTACCGCGACGCGGCCACCCAGGCGAACCTCGAGACCCTTCGCTCGCGCGGGATCGTCGTGATCGAGCCGGAGGAGGGCCCTCTCGCCTCACGCGGGGAGCACGGGATCGGGCGTCTGCCCGAGCCGCGCTTCCTGCTCGACACGGTCGTCGCGGTGCTGCCGGGGCCGAGCGGCCCCTGGGACGGGCTCCGGGTGCTCGTCTCCGCGGGCGGGACCCGCGAACCGATCGATCCCGTCCGCTTCATCGGCAACCGCTCGAGCGGGCGCATGGGGCTGGCTCTGGCCGACGCCGCGGCCCGCCGGGGAGCGGAGGTGACGCTGGTCGCCGCCAACGTCTCGCTGCCGGGCCCGTCCGGGGTCCGCCGGCTTGACGTGGAGACGGCGGAGCAGCTGGCGGCGGCGCTCGAGGCCGAGTTCGAGTCGGCCGACGTGCTGCTGATGGCGGCGGCGCCCGCCGACTTCCGGCCGCGGCAGGCGGCGGGCGAGAAGATCCATCGGGAGGGCGAGGCCGGACTCGAGCTCGATCTGGAGCCGACCGAGGACATCCTCGCGAGGCTCGCCGGGCGGCGGCGCGAGGGGCAGACGGTGATCGGCTTCGCCGCCGAGACCTCGGGCGGGGTGGAAAGGGCACGGGAGAAGCTGGAGCGAAAGGGAGCCGACGCGATCGTGCTCAACGACGTCTCGCGAGGTGAGATCGGCTTCGAGTCCGAGCAGAACGAGGTCGTGATCGTCGAGCGGGACGGCGACCGGCACATCCCCCTCGCCTCCAAGGCGGAGATCGCCGAGGCGATCCTCGACCGGGTCGATGCCGTGCGGTCCTCGGGGGGCGTCCGCCGCAGCTGACCGAGACGGTTGCGCGCCCTCGTACACTGGGGGCATGAGCGAGCAGCGAGGCAGCGAGTCGGGCGAGTCCCTCTACACGCTCTACCGAAAGGGAATGGAGCTGCTCGAGGAGGGGGACTTCGAGCACGCCAAGGCGCCACTGGAGGAGGCCGCCCGGCAGGCACCCGAGAAGAGCTCCGTCCGGGAGGCGCTCGGCCGCGTCTACTTCCGCACCCGCGACTACGAGGGCGCCGCTCATGAGTTCGCGGCGGTCGTCGAGACCCACCCGGTCAACGACTACGCGCATTTCTGCCTCGGCCGGGCGCTGAGCAAGACCGGCCAGAGGAGGCGCGCCCGCCACCACCTGGCGCTCGCCTCGAACCTGCGCCCGGAGCGCCGCGACTACCGGATCTACCGGGAGCGGCTGGCCTCCCTCGGTTGAGGGCGCTCGTCCAGCGGGTGAGCCAGGCGGCCGTCGACGTCGGGGGCGACCGCGTCGCCCAGATCGGTCCCGGGCTGCTGATCCTGCTCGGCGTCTCCCGAGAGGACACCGAGGCCGAGGCCGACAAGCTCGCCGACAAGGTGCGGGCGCTGCGCGTCTTCGACGACGACGAGGGGCGGATGAACGAGCCGCTCGGCGACCGTGAGGTCCTCTGCGTCAGCCAGTTCACCCTCTACGGTGACACCCGCAAGGGAAACCGCCCCAGCTACACCGATGCGGCGCCGGGCGAGCAGGCGGAGCCGCTCTACGAGCGCCTCTGCGATCGGCTCGGCGCCAAGCGGGGCGTCTTTGGCGCTTGCATGGGGGTCGCCCTCGTCAACGACGGGCCGGTCACCGTCATGCTCGAGGTCTGACTCAGGCGGCGATGCGGGCCGGGATCTCGCACTTGGCGCGCCCGGGGGCCAAGGCTATACTCGTGCGTGGAACCTTTTTTCGCACCGGACTACGTGTCGAAAGGTGGGCGAGCGCCCGCCTTTTTTTGGGCACCGAACCGGGGTGAAGGGGCGGAAAGCGAGGGACATGGCCGACGCAGAGCTGCGACATATCGAGTCGACGATCGAGGCCCGGCTCCGTGACGCGGAGCCGGATGTCGAGCTGCTCGCGCTCGAGCGCCCGGCCGCGGAGCGATTGCGTCTCGTGATCGACAGCGCCGACGGCGTCGACATCGCGCTCTGCGAGCGGGTCACCGCGCTGCTTCGCGACCTGCTTGAGAGCTGGTCGCTGGAGGTCTCCTCGCCCGGCCCGGAGCGGCCGCTGACCAAGCCGGAGCACTTCCGGCGCTTCCTCGGCCGGCGCGTCCGGGTCAAGACCCAGGAGGAGATCAAGGGCCGGCGCAGCTTCACGGGTCGGCTCGCGGCTGCCGGCGAGGACGAGGTCAGCGTCGACGCCCCGGAGGGCACGGTGACGATCCCGCTTGCCGCGGTGCGTCGCTCCAACCTGCTGCCAAACGCGACCGAAGGGGTGAGCTGATGACCCAGGAGATCGTCGATGCCGTCAAGGCGCTCGAGCAGGAGAAGGGGATCGACGCCGACACCCTGATGGAGGCGCTCTCGGACGCGCTCCTCTCCGCCTACAAGAAGACCCCCGGCGCCGCCAAGTACGCCAAGGTCGAGCTCGACCACAACACCGCCGACTTCCGCGTCTTCGAGCTGATCGTCCCGGAGGACCTCGAGCAGAAGCTGCTCGACGAGCAGTTCGAGGATCAGATCCAGGCGGCCGAGGCGGCCGAGGCCGCCGGCGAAGAGGTCCCCGAGATCGAGATCACCCGTTCCACGGTGGATCCCGAAACGGGCGAGCGGCGCGAGCCCGAGGAGCCGGAGCTGGAGCCGGAGCGGCTCGAGCCGCACATGGAGGGGATCGAGACCCGCGACGTCACCCCCGACGACTTCGGCCGGATCGCGGCCCAGACGGCGAAGCAGGTGATCCTGCAGCGGATTCGCGAGGCCGAGCGCGGCATGATGTTCGAGGAGTACAAGGACCGCGTCGGCGAGCTGGTCACCGGGATCATCCAGCAGTCCGACAACCGCTACACGCTGGTCCAGCTACGCGAGCGGGTCGAGGCGCTGCTGCCGCGCTCCGAGCAGGTCTACAACGAGCGCTACGACCACGGGATGCGGGTGAAGGCGGTGATCACCGACGTCTCCGCCGACACCAAGGGGCCGAGCGTCGTCGTCTCCCGCCGCAACACCGAGCTGATCAAGAAGCTGTTCGAGCTCGAGGTCCCCGAGATCGCCGACAAGCTGGTCGAGATCACCGGTGTCGCCCGCGAGCCGGGCTGGCGCTCGAAGATCGCGGTGATCTCGCATGCCGACGGCGTCGATCCGGTCGGCGCCTGCGTCGGCCCGCGCGGGTCGCGGGTGCGGATGGTCGTTTCCGAGCTGCGCGGCGAGAAGATCGACATCATCCCCTACAACGACGAACCGGCTCGTTTCGTCGCCAAGGCGCTCTCCCCGGCCCGGGTCCGCGAGGTCCTGGTCGACGACGAGACCAAGGAGGCGACCGTGATCGTCCCTGACGACCAGCTCTCGCTGGCGATCGGGCGCGACGGGCAGAACGCCCGGCTGGCGGCGCGCCTCACCGGCTGGAAGGTGGACATCAAGTCGGAAACGGAGTTCAGCCAGGAAGAGGAGGAGATGGAGTACGAGGGCGAGGAGGCCGTAGACGGCCGCTGCCTGGCCGTGTTGACCACCGGTCGGCGCTGCCCGAATGCCTCGCTCGAGGGCTCCCAGTACTGCGGCCTGCCCCAGCATCAGGCGCTCGCCCGCTTCGCGACCAACCAGGTGGCGGTGCTCGGAGCGCTCAGTGACGAGGAGGTCGCCCAGCTCGCCGATTCGGGCGCCGACGAGGCGGCGGTGAAGGCGATCGTCGAGCGCGCCGAGAGCGAGTTCGACGAGGCCGCCGCTGAGGCCGAAGCCGAAGCCGAGGGGGACGAGGAGGCCGAGGCAGAGGCCGAGGACGAAGCCGGGGCGGGGGAGGAAGGCGAGGAGGCCGAGGCAGAGGCCGAGGAGGAAGCCGAGGCGGGGGAGGAAGGCGAGGAGGCCGAGGCAGAGGCCGAGGAGGAAGCCGAGGCGGATGCGCCGGCCGCCGAGCGATCCGAGGACTCCGAGCGGGAAGAGGAGCTCGTCTCCGAGCAGGAGGGGATCGTGGATCAGCAGGAGGCGGCGGTGAAGGCCGCGGAAGAGCAGGGAAGCGAGGGCTAGAGCGCAGAGGATGGCGAAGAAGCGAGTTCACGAGATTGCGAAGGCGAAGGGGCTGACCAGCAAGGAGCTGCTCGCCGCGCTCAAGGCGGCCGGGGTCGAGGCCAAGGCCGCCCAGTCGAGCGTGGAGGAGTCCGACGCCCTGGCCGCACTCGAGCAGGCTGGCGGCGGCGCGGCGACTGCCACGAAGACGAAGAAGGCGCCGGCGAAGAAGGCGGCGGCCTCCGGCGGCAAGGCGAAGGCCAAGCCGAAGGCGGAGAAGGGCGACGGGGCGAAGCCGAAGGGGAAGACCGCACCCAAGGCGGCCGGTGACGGCGCCAAGGCCAAGCCGGCGAAGGCACGTCCCGTTCCCGCTCGCGCGGACGGAGCCAAGTCGGGGACGAAGCGCCGCCGCCGCGTGGTGATCGACTCGCAGGCGGCTCGCCGGGAGCACATCTCCAAGACCCAGCCGCCGCCGCGTCCGCCGCGGCGCCGCGGGGGCAGGCGCCGGCGACCGCTGCTCGAGGAGCCGGAGGACAAGACCCCGAAGGTGCCGGAGGAGCAGCCGGCGATCAAGGTCAATTCCGGCGCCACCGTGCGCGAAGTGGCCGAGTCGCTCGGCCTCGGCACGGCCGAGGTGATCAAGGCGCTGATGGAGAGCGGCGAGATGGCGACGCTCACCCAGACCCTCACCGACGAGTCGGTCGAGGCGATCGCCAAGAAGTTCGATCGCAAGGTCGAGATCGTCACCGCGGCCGAGGAGGAGGTCGAGGTCCCCGCGGAGGAGGACGAGAAGGGAGACCTCACCGAGCGCCCGCCGGTGATCACCGTGATGGGCCACGTCGATCACGGCAAGACCTCCCTGCTCGACGCCATCCGGGAGACCGAGGTGGCGGCCGGCGAGGCCGGCGGGATCACCCAGCACATCGGCGCCTACCAGGTGAGCCACGACGGCAAGACGATCACCTTCCTCGACACCCCCGGCCACCAGGCGTTCACCGCGATGCGCGCCCGCGGAGCGAAGGTGACCGACGTTGCCGTGATCGTGGTCGCCGCCGATGACGGCGTGATGCCGCAGACGGTCGAGGCGATCGACCACGCCAGGGCCGCGGGGGTGCCGATCCTGGTCGCGGTCAACAAGGTCGACAAGGAGGGCGCCGACCCGAACAAGGTGCGCGGCGAGCTCGCCGGCCACGACCTCAATCCCGAGGACTGGGGCGGCGAGACCGTCTATGCGGACGTCTCGGCGAAGACCAAGGACGGCCTCGAGAACCTGCTCGAGATGATCGTCCTGGTCTCCGACCTCGAGGAGCTCGCCGCCAACCCGAACGCCCCGGCGTCCGGGACCGTGATCGAGTCCGAGCTCGACCCGGGCCGCGGCCCGGTGACCGGCGTCCTGATTCAGCGCGGCACGCTGCGGGTCGGGGACGCGGTCGTCGCCGGCCCCGTCTTCGGCAAGGTCCGCGCGATGCTCGACCACCACGGCGAGCGGGTCGATGAGGCGACGCCCGGGATGCCGGTCGAGGTGCTCGGCTTCGACGGTGTCTGCGAGGCCGGCGAGCACGTCCAGGTGGTGGAGAACGAGCGCAAGGCCCGCCAGCTCGCCCAGGAGCGCGAGACCCGCCTCAAGACCGAGCAGCTGGCCCGGCGCCAGGCGCGCAAGGTCACCCTGGAGGAGGTCTTCCAGAAGGCCAGCGAGGGCGACCTGGCCGAGCTCAACATCGTGCTCAAGGCCGACGTCGCGGGCTCCCTGGAGGCGCTCGAGGACGAGATCGCCAAGGTTCCCCAGGAGCAGGTCGCGGTCAACATCATCCACGCGCAAACCGGAGGCATCAACGAGTCCGACGTGATGCTCGCCGCCGCCTCCGACGCGGTGGTCATCGGCTTCAACGTGCGCCCGCTGGCCGAGGCCCGCCGCGCCGCCGACCGGGAGGGCGTCGACATCCGCACCTACACCGTGATCTACAAGGTCACCGAGGAGCTCCGCGCCGCGATGGAGGGCCTGCTCGAGCCCGAGGAGGTCGAGGAGGCGCTCGGCCAGGCCGAGGTGAAGCAGACCTTCAAGGCCTCCCGCGTCGGCATGATCGCCGGCTGCCTGGTCACCGACGGCAAGGTGACCCGCACCGCCGGCGCCCGCCTGGTCCGCGACGGCACGATCGTCTGGACCGGCAAGATCGGCTCGCTGCGCCGCTTCAAGGACGACGTCGCCGCGGTCGAGGAGGGCCTCGAGTGCGGCATCGTGCTCGAGGGCTTCGCCGACATCAAGGAGGGCGACGTGATCGAGCTCTTCGAGACGAAGCAGATCGAGAAGACGCTCGAGTGATGCCCGGGGCGGCGAAGACGCGAGGGCGCCCGGAGGCGAAGCCGAGGAGCGACCCGTGATCTGCCGGGGCAGCCACCGGGGATGATGTGAGTGCGTTCGTCTGCCTGGTCGAGGTGCGGCTTCACTTTGGCGAGGTGCGGGACCTGAAGGGGAAGCGCAAGCTGGTCAAGTCGCTGAAGGAGCAGGTGCGCCAGCGCTTCGGCGCGGCGGTGGCCGAGACCGAGGGACACGACAAGTGGCAGCGGTCGACCCTGCTCTGTGCCCTGGTCGGGGACGGCGAGGTCGGCGACCGGGCGGACGGAATGGTCCGCTTCATCGAGAGCCGCTGCCCGGACGGCTGCTCCTTCGAGCGCGACCTGCGCAGCCTCCAGGACATTAGGAACTGAGCCCGGCGCCGGTCGATTCGGCCCCCCGGTGCTGGGTGGATTTGTTTGTTTCCGCTAATGTCGGGCGCGAGATGCCGACGGCCCGGATGCGGCGCGTCAACGAGGCGATTCGCGAGGTCCTCGGGGATGCGATCACCACCGAGCTCAAGGACCCGCGAATCGGATTCGTGACCGTGACTGAAGTTGACACCTCCCCTGACCTGCGGGCGGCCCGCGTGTACGTGAGCGTTCTCGGCTCCGCCGAGGCGCGCTCGGAGACGCTCGAGGGGCTGAGGTCCTCTCATGGGTTCCTTCAGGGCAAGATCGCGAGCGCAATGCGCCTGAAGCGAACGCCGACCCTGACCTTCCACTACGACGAGAGCATCGATCGGGGCCAGCGCATCTCTCGTCTGCTCGACGAATGAGCAGGGCGTCAGAGATGGTGAGCAGCGACCTCGACCTTGTCGTGGAGGAGATCCGCGCCGGGGATCGCTTCCTGCTGACCACGCACGAGAACCCCGACGGAGACGCCCTCGGCTCGCTGCTCGCGATGCACCACTTCCTGGGGGCACTCGGCAAGGACTCGGTGATGTTCATGGCCGCGAAGGAGTTCCCGCTCCCGGTCGAGTACCGCTTCCTGCCCCTCGAGGAGGTCTTCCACGAGCCGCCCGCGGACCTGACGGACCGTGTGGTGATCTTCCTCGACTGCGGCAACATCGACCGGATGCCCGTGGACTTCCTCAAGGGGAACGGCAACAAGGTGCTCAACATCGACCACCACCACGACAACACCCGCTTCGGCACGGTCAACCTGGTCGACGTCGACGCCTCCTGCACCGCCGAGATCCTCTACGAGCTGGCCGGGCTGCTCGGCGTCGAGCTCAACCTGGAGATGGCGAACGCGCTCTACGTCGGGCTCGTCACGGACACGGGCAAGTTCATGTACGAGAACACCGATGCGCGCTCGCACCGGATGGCGGCCGCCCTGATCGAGGCGGGGGTCGACGTCAACGACACCTACCGGCGGCTCTATGAGCACGTCCCGGTCGAGAAGCTCAGCCTGGTGGCGCGCGCTCTCGAGGGGATCGAGCTGCACGACGGGGGCGCCCTTGCCGTCACCTACATCTCGACCGGGGACTACGAGTCAACCGGCGCGGGCGAGCCGCTCACCGAGGGGATCATCGACCACCTGCGCACGATCGACGGAACGGCCGCGGTGGCCGTGGTCCGCGACCAGTCCGAGCACGGCCGGGCGGCGCGCAAGGTGAGCCTGCGCTCAACCGACGGGCGCGTCGACGTCTCCGCGATCGCCCGCAAGCACGGCGGCGGCGGGCACCGGCGGGCAGCCGGCTTCGGCACCGACCTCGGCTACGAGGAGGTCGTCGAGTTCCTCCGGGCCGAGATCGCCGCCCAGCTCTGAGCCCGACCGGCCTCACCGGTGCCCTGCTGGTCGACAAGCCGGCGGGGGTCACCTCGCACGACGTGGTCGCCATGGTCCGCGGTGAGCGGGGGGGCAAGGCGGGTCACACCGGCACCCTCGATCCGTTCGCGACCGGCCTGCTGATCGTGCTGCTCGGCCGGGCGACTCGGCTGCAGCGCTACCTGCTCGAGCTCCCGAAGACATACGTCGCCGCCGCCCGGCTGGGCTGGCGCTCGTCCACGGGCGACCCCGACGGGGAGCTGACCGAGACCGGGCGGATCCCCGAGCAGCTCGAGCTGCCCACCGGCGTGGTCACCCAGCGGGTGCCGATGACCTCCGCCGTCAAGGTCGGCGGCGAACGCCTCTACCGCAGGGCCCATCGCGGCGAGAGCGTCGAGACTCCCACCCGCGAGGTCACCGTTCACAGCGCCGAGCTGCTGGAGCGCGACGGCGAGCGCGCCAGCTTCGAGATCGAGTGCTCCTCCGGCACCTACGTCCGCTCACTGATCGAGACGCTCGAGGACGCCTACTGCGAGTCGCTGCGCAGGACGGCGATCGGCGGGCTGCGAGTGCCGGACGAGGGGCAGCGGGAGGTGGCGGTGGAGGAGCTCATGTCCTTCCTTCCCGAGCGGAGCCTCGACGCCGGCGAGGCTGAGCGGGTCGCGCACGGCGTCCCCGTGCCCGGGCGCTTGGACGCGCCCGCTCGGCTCACCCACCAGGGGCGCCTGATAGCGATCGCTCGCCAGGATGGCGAGAATCTGCGCCCCGAGGTCGTCCTGGCATGAGCATCAAGGTGACAACCCTCCCCGAGGCCGAGCCGGCCGATCGCCACGTGGCGATCGGGACTTTCGACGGGGTCCACCTCGGCCACCAGGCCGTGATCGACGACGCGGACACGGTGCTCACCTTCGAGCCCCATCCGCTCGAGGTGCTCCATCCCGAGGCGGCGCCGAAGCTGATCATGCCGTTCGAGGTGAAGCGCGACGTGATCGAGGGGCTCGGGGTCGACGAGCTGGTGGTGATCCCGTTCGACCGCGAGTTCTCGAAGCTCAGCGCCGAGGACTTCATCGCCAAGGTGCTGCAGCGACTGGGGGCGAAGAGGGTCTCGGTCGGCGAGAACTTCCGCTTCGGCGCAAAGGCGCAGGGCGACCCGGAGATGCTCGCCGCCCGGGAGGAGTTCGAGACCAGGGTTGTGCCCCTGGTCGAGGTCGACGGCGAGACGATCTCCTCGACCAGGATCCGCGCGCTGGTGGCGGCGGGCGACGTCGAAGGGGCGATGCGCTGCCTCGGGGCTCCCTTCATGCTCGAGGGGGAGGTGGTCGAGGGCGACCGGCGCGGCCGCAAGCTCGGCTTTCCGACCGCGAACATCGTCCCCGACGACCGCCTGGTGGTGCCCGGGCACGGCGTCTACGCCGCCTTCGCCGACGGGCGACCGGCAGCGGTCAACGTCGGGGTTCGCCCGACCTTCGAGACCGGGCGGGGGCTGTTGGTCGAGGCGCATCTGATCGACCACGAGGAGGACCTCTACGGCCGGAACCTGCGAGTGGCGTTCGTGCGGCGGCTGCGCGGCGAGCGCCGCTTCCCGAGCACCGACGAGCTGATCGCCGCCATGCACCGTGATGTCGCCGAGGCGCGCGAGGTATGCGCCCGGTACCAGAGCGCCTCGCCTGGCTAGCGCGGCGGGCCGCTACTCTTTCGCGTCGAGATGCCCCTGACCAAGGACAGGAAGGCCGAGCTGATCGGGAAGTACGGCCGCTCCGGCGGGGACACCGGCTCGGCCGAGGTCCAGGTCGCCCTGCTCACCGAGCGGATCAACGAGCTGACCGAGCATCTCCGTACCCACACCAAGGACCATCACTCGCGTCGCGGCCTGCTGAAGATGGTCGGCAAGCGCCGCCGGCTGCTCCGCTACCTGGAGAGCACCGACCTCGAGCGGTACCGCTCGCTGGTCGCCGAGCTGGGCCTGCGCCGCTAAGGCGAGCATCGGCCAGTGATCGAGCCGGGCAGCAAGGCCCCCGACTTCACGCTCCCCGATCAGGACGGCAATCCGACCGCGCTGGGCGACTTCGCCGGGCGGAAGCTGCTGCTCGTCTTCTACCCGCTCGACTTCAGCCCGGCCTGCACCGACCAGCTCAGCATCTATCAGGAGGTCCTGGGGGAGATCGACGCGAAGGGCGCGACCCTGGTCGGGGTGAGCGTCGACTCGGTCTACTGTCATCGCGCCTTCCGCGAGCAGCTCAACCTGACCATGCCGCTGCTGGCCGACTTCCACCCGAAGGGCGAGATGTCGCGCGCCTATGGCGCCTATCGCGAGGAGCGGGGCGCGACCAACCGCTCGCTCGTCCTGGTCGACGAGCAGGGGACGGTGGGTTGGTCCTACGCGTCTCCGAGCACCCGGGAGATCCCCGGCGCCAACCTGATCTTCGACGCGCTCGCGTCCTGACGAGATGGCTGAGCTGACCAGCGCCGCCGTGCCCCAGGTCGGTCCCGAGGACCACGTCGCCGGGGATGGGGCCGACGCGGTCGTCTATGTCGATCTCGGCTGCCCCCACTGCGCCGCGGTCTGGGGTCGGATCAGGGAGCTGCCCCTGCGGCTCTGCTTCCGCCACTTCCCGGTGTCCTCCAAGCACCCTCGCGCTCCCGCGCTCCACGCCGCCGCCGAGGCCGCGGGGATCCAGGGGGCCTTCTGGGAGATGTGCGACTCGCTCTACGCGGACCGGGGCCGGGTGGACGACCCGCACCTGTGGCAGCGCGCCGAGCGCCTCGGCATCGACCTGGAGCGCTTCGAGCGCGACCGCCGCTCGGAGTCCGTCGCAGCGCGCGTTCGCCGCGACTTCGAGAGCGGCATCCGAGCCGGCGTCCCGGGGACGCCGGCCGCCTTCGTCGAGGGCCGGTTGCTGGAGAGGAACGTCGAGCGCGCGCTCGCGGCGGCCGCCGGCTGATCAGCGGCGGCGCGCCGGGCGGCGCTTGCCCTTGCGCTTGCCCTTGCAGCGCCGCGGCTTCTTACCGCGCTTGCCGGCGCGCTTCTTCCCAAGCTTCTCAGCGCGCTTGACGCGCTTCTTGCACTTCTTTTTCCTCTTCGCGGCACCGCGGCTGGGGGTAGGGGCCGTCACCCTGCTCACCGGCGGGCTGGCGGCGGGCTGACCGGTCGCGGGCTGGCCCCCGGCCACCGGCACCAGCGGGCAGCCGTCAGCAGTCATCGCCGGCTCGGTTCGGCAGGCGTCGTTCGCGTCATCGGTGCCGTCGTTGTCATCGTCGGCGTCGCAGGCGTCGCCCTCGCCGTCACCGTCGCTGTCCTGCTGGCCGGGATTGGGGTCCTCAGGGCAGTTGTCCTGCTCGTTCGCGACCTCGTCCTCGTCGAAATCCAGGTCGTTGAAGGAGTCGCAGGCGTTGCCGACCCCGTCGTTGTCATCGTCGAGCTGCGCCGGATTGGGGGCGCCCGGGCAGTTGTCCTCGGTGTCGTCGACGCCGTCCTCGTCCAGGTCGCGGTCGTTGACCGGGTCGCAGGCGTTGCCGATTCCGTCTCCGTCGACATCCTGCTGTCCCGGGTTGGGATCGTTCGGGCAGTTGTCCTGCTCGTTCGCGACGCCGTCCTCGTCGACGTCGTCGTCGTTGCTCGGGTCGCAGGCGTCGCCGATCCCGTCGCCGTCCGTGTCGGTCTGGGCGGGGTTGGAGACCTCGGGGCAGTTGTCCTCGCCGTCGTTGGTTACGCCGTCGCCGTCCGGATCGTCGTTGACCGGGTCGCAGGCGTCGCCGATCCCGTCGCCGTCGGCATCGACCTGGTTGGGGTTGGAGATGCTTGGGCAGTTGTCGGAGTCGTCGGGCCAGCCGTCGTCGTCGGCGTCGTCGTCGGGCTGGAAGTCGGCCGCAAGCGCGTACCCGGGCGGCAGCACCTTGCCGGCGGGCTCCTCGACGAGGCCGCCGAGGCCGCCCGGCTGCTCGAGCACGGGCAGCCGCAGCTGGAGGTTCTGGACCGTGACCGGCGCCTGTCCGTTCGAGACCCGCCCGTAGGGCGTGTCGCTGGGCAGCAGCTCGAGCTTCGGGATGTGGCCCTCGGCGAACCGCCAGCCGTTGGGGTGGAGCTGGAAGACCTGGCGGCTCGGGGCGACCCCGAGATCGAGCTTCGGCCGCCACAGCCCGCGGGCGACCAGCGTCTCGTTCCCGGTCGCCGGATCGACGTCGAGCAGCCGCGCCGCGATCTGGGAATTGGGACCGGGGGAGTGGATGTCGGCGATCACGGTCGGCGACCCCATCAGCGTGTAGCCGCCGGCGGGTGCGGGGGCGAGGCGGTAGTTGGCCGCGCCCGGCGCGTCGGTCGCCGCCGCGGTGACGCAGGCGCCGCCGCCGGCGATCGGGTCGAAGGCCTGGTTGGTCTGCGGGTTGCCGGCCTGCGGGGCGATCGGCTGCAGATCGGGGCTCTGGTGGCGGACCTCGCCCGGCGCGATCGCCGCCCAGTTCGAGGCGTTGAACGGGCCCTCGGAAGGCGCCGCGCCGGCGCCGCTGTTGGGGCAGGTCTGGGTGAGGGTGGTGACGCCCTCGAACGGCGCCGGGCCGCTGCCCTTGACGAAATGGTCGAACCAGGCGATCTGGGCCGCGGAGAGCCGCGCGGCGTCGCCGGGATGGCTGCCGCCGCGCTGGTGGCCGTAGTCGCGGAAGAAGAGGCCGAGGTGGGCGCTGGGATGCTCGGTGCGCGTGCGGTTGTAGAAACGGATCGCCTCGTCGGCGGGGAAGAGGTCGTCGGTCCAGCCGTTGGCGATCAGGAGCGGCGCGGGCGGCACCGAGTGGTCGATGTAGTAGGAGGAGTGGTGGGTGGTGATCTCGTCGGTGATCTCGTTGGAGAGCGGGGTCGCCTCGTAGGGCTCGCCGGCGTTGACCGCCGCGTACCAGGTGTGCAGGTCGGCGTCGGGGTCGGTCCCCGGCAGGGCGTAGTTGCTGGTCGCGGCGCCGATCGCGTAGAGGCCGGCGACGAAGGACTGCTTCACGATGCCGACCCGCTTGTCGCCGTTCGGGCCCTTGTACGGCGCGTTCGCTACATAGTCGAGCGTCGCCCCGTTCGGCTGCAGCGAGTAGGCGAGGTCGATCCAGGGGATCTCCGGCGCCGCCGCCGCCAGCTGCATCGGGGTGCCATCGGGGCTGGTCCAGGGGACGAGGGTGTCGTCGGGCAGCATCACGCGGTTCCGCAGCGCCGCCAGCGCCATCGAGAGGCCGCCTCCGTAGGAGCCGCCCGTCGCCCCGATCCGCTGCGGGTCGGCGATGCCGTCGTCGACCAGGAGCCCGGTGAGGTACTGGGAGTCCCGCACCTCGAAGCGGGTGTCCATCAGGTGGTTGTAGCCCTCGGCGCAGCCGCTCGTGGCCTCGGTGATCCGCTTGCTGTCGCTGCCGCCGCAGGAGGCCCCCCAGCCGCGGTCGCTCATGCTGAACTGGGCGTAGCCGCGGTCGAGCCAGCGGGAGTCGAGTCCGACCTTGGAGCCGCCCCAGCCGTGGTAGACGCCGACCAGCGGGAAGCCGCCGGGCGGGGGGGTGTCGGAGGGCAGGAAGAGGTTGACGTCGATGTTGGTCCCGTCCCAGGTGTGGACGATGCCCGGGCAGCTGAGGCGCCCCTCGTTCGCCCCGCTCATCGGCGTGCAGGCGGCGGCCCCGTCGAAGGCGCTGGTGACGGCGCCCTCGGCGGACGGTGCCGCGCTCAGCGCGATCAGGGCGACCGCGGCGGCGACCAGCCGATGTCGAGTCGTTCTCCTCAAGGTCAGCGCACCCCCCAAGGTGCGCCGAGGACGCTACCCAGCCGATCGCGGCGATGCGCCGGTTCCGGCATCCGCCAGCCGCTACCATCACCGCGACAGAGAACGACAGTTCTTAAGCGAAAGGCCGCCATCCGGGCGGCTGAAGGGAAACAACCAGATGAGCATGTTCGACGTGAGCCGCGTCTCGGTGGAGGTAGGCGGCAAGGAGATCTCCTTCGAGACCGGAAAGCTCGCCAGGCAGGCGAGCGGGGCCGTGGTCGTGCGAGCCGGCGACACGATGGTCCTCTGCACAGCAACGGCCGGCAACGTCCGCGATGTCGACTTCCTGCCCCTCACCGTGGACGTCGAGGAGCGCCACTACGCCGCGGGCAAGATCCCAGGCTCCTTCTTCCGGCGCGAGGCGAGGGCGGGGGAGAAGGCGACGCTGACGGCGCGGATGATCGATCGCCCCGTCCGGCCCCTCTTCCCGAAGGGCTGGCACCGCGAGACCCAGCTGGTCTGCCAGCCGATGTCGGTGGACCACGTCCACCCGTACGACATCCTCGCGATGAACGGCGCCTCCGCGGCGCTCGCGATCTCGGAGATCCCGGTCGACCAGCACGTCGGCTCGGTCCGGATCGGCAAGCTGGACGGCGAGTTCGTCGTCAACCCCGAGGAGGAGAGCCTCGAGGAGCTCGAGCTCGACCTGATCGTCGCCGGCACCGACGAGGCGATCCTGATGGTCGAGGCCGGCGCCAAGGGCGTCAGCGAGGCCGAGATTCTCGACGCCCTCGACATCGCCCACGGCGAGATCAAGAAGCTCTGCGCCGCCATGGCCGAGCTCGCCGAGAAGGCGGGCAAGGAGAAGCTCGTGATCGAGGAGCCCAGGGTCGACGAGGAGCTGCTCTCCTCGATCCAGAAGTCCCATGGATCCGACCTGGATGAGGCGACTCAGATCGAGGGCAAGCTGGAGCGCCAGGACGCGATAGACGCGGTCGAGGCCAAGGTGCTCGAGGTCTACGCCCCTCCCACCGAGGATGAGGAGCCGGACCGCGAGAAGCTCGCCGAGGTCAAGGCGGCGTTCGCGAAGCTCGAGAAGGACACGATCCGCAAGCGGATCGCGGTCGAGAAGAAGCGGCCCGACGGTCGCGCCCAGGACGAGATCCGCCCGATCGAGACCGAGATCGACGTCGCGCCGCGGGTGCACGGCTCGGCGCTGTTCACGCGCGGGGAGACGCAGATCTTCTCCAGCACCGCTCTCGGAACAAGCCGCATGGACATGCGGGTCGACAACCTCGGTCTGCAGGACACCAAGCGCTTCTGGCACCACTACAACTTCCCGCCGTTCTCCGTCGGGGAGGCGGGCTTCATGCGCGGCCCGAAGCGCCGTGACATCGGGCACGGCGCGCTCGCCGAGCGGGCGCTGCTCTCGACCATCCCCGACGAGGAGGAGTTCCCCTACGTGATCCGGGTCGTCTCCGAGACGCTCGAGTCGAACGGGTCATCCTCGATGGGCTCGGTCTGCGCTTCGTCGATGGCGTTGATGGGGGCCGGGGTGCCGGTCTCGGCGCCGGTCGCCGGCGTCGCGATGGGCCTGATCAAGGAGGGCGACGACTACGTAGTGCTGACCGACATCGCCGGCGTCGAGGACCACCTGGGCGACATGGACTTCAAGGTCGCCGGCACCGCCGAGGGGATCACCGCCCTGCAGATGGACATCAAGATCACCGGCGTCACCTTCGACATCCTGCGCGACGCGCTCGATCAGGCTCACAAGGGCCGGCAGTTCATCCTTGGCAAGATGGCCGAGACGATCGAGCGGCCCCGCGAGCAGCTCTCGGAGCACGCGCCGCGGATCACCGCGATCCAGATCGACCCGGAGAAGATCGGCGCCGTGATCGGCAAGGGCGGCGAGACGATTCGTGGCCTCTCCGAGGAGTTCGAGGCGGAGATCGACGTCGACGACGACGGCACCGTGCGGGTCTACGCCCCGACCGGCGCCCTGGTCGACGCCTGCATCGAGCGGATCAACGCGATGACCAAGGACGCGGAGGTCGGCGACAAGTTCAAGGGCAAGGTCGTGAAGACGACCAACTTCGGCGCCTTCGTCGAGCTGACCAAGGGGACCGACGGCCTGCTTCACATCTCGAACGTGAAGCCGGGCGAGCGGGTCGGGGTGGTCGAGGACGTCCTCAACCAGGGCGACGAGATCGACGTCACCGTGGTCGAGGTGGACAAGGAGCGCGGCCGGATCGGCCTGCGGCTCTCCGACGACCCCGACGTCGCGGGCAAGTCCGCCGACGAGCTGACCAAGGTCGGCACCGGGGACCCGGGGCCTCCCAGTCGCCGCCGTGACGGCGGGGGCCGCGGGCGCGACCGGGGCGGGCGCGAC
>JBOGZI010000168.1:0-5997 GCA_050697275.1 Solirubrobacterales bacterium
GTCCAGCGCCACGATCAGCCCCGTCAGCGAGAGCTGGGCCATCACCGCGATCGCGATGCCGTAGATGCCGGCGAGCTCGTTGGCGCCGAGAATCGCGAGGGCAATGACCAGCACCGGCGCCGCTGCGGACTGGAAGCCCTGCGCGAGCCCTTGGATGATGTTGGTCGCGTGCCCGGTCTGCGACGCGCGCGAGATCGTCTTCACCGGCCGGAACCGGGTGGACGTGTAGAAGTCGGTGAGCACGAACAGGAACGCGGTGACGCCGACGCCGATCAGGCCGCAGAGCCAGAGGTCGGTGACGCTCGAGTTCGTCAGCGAGCCGCCCGCCTCGGCCACGCCCTGGGCCAGCGCCCCCTCCATCAGCCACTCGGTGATCGGATAGAAGGCGGCGGCCGAGAGGACCGCCGAGACCACCAGGCCCTGGTAGAGGGCCCGCTCGACATTGCCGGAGCGGCTCCGCACCGCGAGCGCGCCGATGATCGAGGCGATGATCGCGACGGCGCCGAGGGCGAGGGGATAGATCGCGACCTCGCGCGCGAACTCGCCGGTGAAGGTGAGCACCCCGAGCAGCATCACCGCGACCGCGGTGACGGCGTAAGTCTCGAACAGGTCCGCGGCCATGCCGGCGCAGTCGCCGACGTTGTCGCCGACGTTGTCGGCGATCACCGCGGGATTGCGGGGATCGTCCTCCGGGATCCCCGCCTCGATCTTGCCGACCAGGTCGGCGCCGACGTCAGCGGCCTTCGTGAAGATGCCGCCGCCGAGTCGCGCGAAGACCGAGATCAGCGAGCCGCCGAAGCCGAGCCCGATCAGGGCGTCCACGGCCTCCCTGTCGGAGTAGTCGAGCAGGATCAGAGCGCCGAAGTAGCCGGCGACGCCGAGCAGGGCGAGGCCGACCACCAGCATCCCGGTGACCGAGCCGCCCTTGAAGGCGATGTCGAGGGCCGGCGGGATGCCCCCTCGCGCCGCCTCGGCGACCCGGGCGTTCGCGCGAACCGAGAGGTTCATGCCGATGAACCCGGCCGCCCCCGAGAGCACACCGCCGATCACGAAGCCGACCGCGGTCTGCACGTTCTGGAGCGGGATCAGCAGCACGGCGACGACCACGCCGACCCCGGCGATGATCATGTACTGCCGCTTCAGGTAGGCGCTCGCCCCCTCCTGCACCGCGGCCGAGATCTCCTGCATCCGCTCGTTCCCGGGCGGCTTCGAGAGCAGGCGCTGGGTGACCAGCAGGCCGTAGAGGACGGCGGCGGCGCCGCAGCCGAGCGCGACGACGACGCCGTAGTCAGTGAGGAAGTCGGTCAAGTCGGAGGTCTCGCGTCAGGGATTCGTGAAGCGGCGCGGCAGTCTATCCGCACATGCCCCGGCGGGGATGCCTACTCGGTCCCACCCGGGGTCCAGAGGCCCGAATCGCCCTTGGCGCCGCCCTTCCCCTCGCCCTCCCCCTTCGTCTCGGACTCCGGCTCGGCCTCCCGCTCCTCCTCGCCCGCCGGCTCGCCCTCACCCGCGTGCTTGGCATAGAGGACCTGCAGCTCGGAGACGGCCTGGCGCAGCTGCGGCTGCGCCTCCGGCTTGACCAGGTCGACGAGGGCGCGGGCGGCATCGATCCCGACCTTCGCCTGGGCGAGGTCACGCTCGTCGTCCTTGGCGATCCGCCGGGCGGAGAGGTTGAGGATGCTGACCACGCTCTGCAGGACGACGTCCTCGACCCGGACCTGCTTGATCTCCTCCTCGAGCTGCTCGCGCAGCTCCTCCTCGCTCGGCTGCTGTCCCTCCTGCTCAGCCATGCACCCAGTCAATCATGGACCGCCGCCGCCTCCGGGGCATAGGTCCGCCTGGTCTCCTCGACCGCCCGCCTGAAGATCTCCTCGATCGGGCCCCCATCGGCGTGCGCGCGGCGGGCGCGCTGGGCGCCGTTCTCCTCCGGCACCGCGGGCTCGATCTCGAGCAGGCGCTGGGCGGGCTCGCTCCATTCGAGCATCCGCTCCACCACCCCGCGCGTCGGCACCAGGGCGCGGTGCTCGAAGTCGATCATCTCCCCGTCCATGCCGTGGCGGATCGCACGCCAGAGGTTCTCCTCGATCTCACGCTGGCGCAGGCCGGCCTCGTAGCCCCGCTCGTCGTAGTCGAGTGCCGCCTGCACCACACAGGCCGCGATCATCGCGGCGAGGTTGAGGGACTCGTCGCCCCGGGTCTGGGCGTCGCAGATCCTCACCTCTACGGTGCCGAACTCGTGGTGCGGCCGCACGCTCCACCAGAGCTGGGTGGCCTCGACGACCGACTCGGTCTCCTTCAGCAGCCGTACGAAGTCCGCGTAGCTGGACCAGTCCCCGAACGGCTCGTGCACGCCGCAGCGCGGAAAGGTCCGGGTGAAGATCTCGGTGCGGACCGAGTGCAGGCCCGTGTCGCGGTGGTCGAGGAACGGGGAGTTGGCGGAGACCGCGAGCAGCGCCGGGAGCAGGCCCCGCATCCTGTCGGTCACCCCGATCGCGCGATCGGCGCCCCGGATCCCCACGTGGACGTGCAGGCTCCAGGTGTTGTTCCGCTGCGCGACCCAGCGCAGCTCCCGTGCGAGCCGCTGGTAGTGCGTGGTGCCGATGATGCGCTGGTCGAGGTAGCTGGCCCAGGGGTGCGTTCCCATCGCCGCCAGGGCCAGGCTCATCTCGTCGGCGATCGCGAACAGCCGCTCGCGCCGGGCCCGCTGACGCTCCGCCGCCTCGGCGAAGCTCTCGCCCCGCCCGGAGCGGATCTCGATCTCGGTGTCGATCAGCTCCCCACGGACCGCTCCCGCCAGGGACTCGTCCGCGAGGCAGGCCCGGTACAGCTCATCGAAGCGATGCTCGAGGTCGAGGATGCCGGGATCGACGATCTGGAACTCCTCCTCGATCCCGATCGTGAAGTCCCGGGACGTC
This sequence comes from Solirubrobacterales bacterium, assembly GCA_050697275.1. Taxonomy (GTDB): domain Bacteria; phylum Actinomycetota; class Thermoleophilia; order Solirubrobacterales; family 70-9; genus JBOGZI01. The sequence continues at coordinate 2,916 of JBOGZI010000168.1, forward strand.
TCGAATACCTCCCGGACCACCTCCAGGTCGAGTCTGTCGTGCTGCGGCTCTGGATCGATCTTCGGGTCGGGCAAGGGGTCAGCTCCGCGGGCGGGCCACCGACCTAGGTCAGGTAGAAGTAGAGCGCGTAGAGGAGGTCCACCGCGGGGCTCGAGGTGTGGACGGTGACCTCCGGCGGCACCTGGAGCAGCTGCTCCGAGTAGTTGAAGATGATCTTCACACCGGACTCGACCAGCCGGTCGGCGACCTCCTGCGCGTTGTCGGCAGGCACCGCCAGCACGCCGACCACGACGTCCTCATCGGCGACGACCGACTGGAGGTCGTCGAACGATCGGACCGAGAGGCTCCCGACCCGGTTGCCGATCACGGCCGGGTCGACGTCGAACATGGCGACGATCCGGAAGCCGTGGTCGGCGAAGATGTCGGAGCTGGCGATCGCCTGTCCCAGGTTCCCGGCCCCGAACAGCGCGATGTTGTGCTGGCCGGCGGTCCGCAGGATCTTGCGGACCTCCCGCACCAGCGAGTCGACGTTGTAGCCCACCCCCCGTTTGCCGAACTTGCCGAAGCCGGAGAGGTCGCGGCGGATCTGGGTCGAGTTGATGTGCGTGTAGTCGGAGAGCTCCTGCGAGGAGATCGTGTCCTTGCCCATCTTGCGCGCCTGGGTGAGCACCTGCAGGTAGCGCGAGAGCCGGGCGGCGACCCCCAGCGAGAGGCGATCCCCGTCGCCGAGCTCGGTCGGCGTTTGCTGCTCGGCCGTGCCGGCGGCCCCGTCCTCGATCATGCGGACACGGTATCGAGCCTGGCCCTGAGGCCATCCAGGTCGACCCCGAGCTCCCCGACGATCTCGCCGTCCAACTCGACCACCGGAATCCGCTCCAGGAAGCGCGCGAGCAGGCGGTCGTCGGACTCGATGTCGACCTCCTCGAGCTCGAAGGCGCGCCCCTCGGCGCGGAGCTCCTCCAGCCCCCGGCGGGCCTCGTCGCAGAGGTGGCACTCAGGCCGGGTGTAGAGCCGTATCGCCGGTCGCGAAGGCATCCAGGTCCAGGTAGTCCGGGTAGGGGATCGGCTCGCCGAACCGCGCCGCGGAGCCGATCATCGCCGCGTTGTCCGTGCAGAGCTCGATCGGCACCAGCTTGAGCCGCAGGCCGAGCTCGGCGCAGAGCTGCTCGGCGCGCCCGCGCAGCACCGAGTTGGCCGCCACGCCCCCGCCGAGGGCGACCGTCTCCCACTCTCCCCCGCGGGCGGCCCGCTCCAGCTTCGCGACCAGCTGTCCGATGATCGCGCGCTGGTAGGAGGCGGCGAGGTCCGCAATCGCCTGCTTGGTGCGCTCCGGGCCCAGCTCCCGGGTGCGGTAGACGAGCGCCGTCTTCACCCCGCTGAAGCTGAAGTCGAGGCCCCGCTCGGCCATCGCGACCGGGAACTCGAAGGCCTCGGGGTCCCCCTCGCGCGCCGCGCGCTCGATCGCGGGCCCGCCCGGATAGCCGAGCCCGAGCAGCCGCGCCCCCTTGTCGAAGGCCTCCCCCGCGGCGTCGTCGAGCGTCGCCCCGAGGACGTCATACGGCGGCTCCTCCGCCTCGCGTCCGGGGCCGCCTCTCGGATGGGGCAGCTCGCGGACGCCGGCCAGGAAGGTGTGCCCGCCGCTCGCGACCAGGCACAGGAAGGGAGGCTCGATCGGATCCGGCTCGAGATAGTTGGCCGCCACGTGCCCGTGCAGGTGGTCGACGGGGATCAGGGGCTTGCGATGAACCGCCGCCAGCGCCTTCGCCGTGCTCACCCCGACCAGCAGGGCCCCGATCAGGCCGGGCGCCCGGGTGACGGCGACCGCCTCGACCTCCTCGAGGCGCGTCCCCGCCCGCTGCAGGGAGGCGGCCACGACCGCGTTGACCAGCTGAAGATGGTGACGGGAGGCGACCTCGGGGACCACTCCGCCGAAGCTCTCGTGGAAGGCGGCCTGGGAGGAGACCACATCGGAGAGCACCCGGGGGCCGTCGATCACCGCGGCGCAGGTGTCGTCGCAGGAGGTCTCGAGCGCGAGAATCAACTCCGCCCACCTGCTCCACTTCGCCTCGGCGCTGGGCGGGGCGCCACTAGGCGACGGGGGCCTGGTCGGCCACCTCGAACCACATGATCAGGGCGTCCTCGCCGTTGTCGTGGTAGTAGCGGCGCCGGCGGCCGGCCGAGCGGAAGCCGAAGCGCTGGTACATCGCGATCGCCGGCCGGTTGGAGACGCGCACCTCGAGGGTGAAGCGGGCACCTGGGCCGGCCTCATCGAAGAGCCGCTCGATCAGCTCGGTGGCGAGGCCCTCCCGGCGGCGGTCGGGCTGGATCGCGACGTTCATCAGGTGCCAGACCTCGTCGTAGCGGGCGCAGACCAGGTAGCCGATCAGGCTGCCGGACTCGTCCTCGGCCGCCAGGCAGATCCCCGACGGCTTCGAGAGCTCGAGCACGAACATCGCCAGCGACCAGGGCGTCGGGAAGGAGCGCCGCTCGATCGCGATCACGGCGGGCAGATCGCCGTAGCCGAGCCGGCGCAGCCTCATGCCGCCCCGCTCAGCGGGAGGTCGAGTTCCGATCTCGCTCAAGCCATCTCTTTGCATCGGGGGGCCTCAGGTAGAGGGGCTCGACCTGGTCCGGCGGCGTCGCCTCGGCCACCTCCCCCAGCGCGCACACGTGCCGAGCCGCAATTCGGTGGATCGTGTCGCGAGCCGGGGCGACCGTGGCGCCGACTGCCTCGAGCTCCGCCGAGAATCGTACCGCCCCGTCCCCGGCGGCCAGGGGCGCCGAATCGCGCTCCGCCAGGCGCTTCGCCAGCTCCCCGGGGGCCGCGACGAGGGGGGGCCAGCGCTCCCCGCCGGAGGGGTCATAGAGGGCGGCGAAGACCTGGCCCCGCCGGGCGTCGATAACCGGCAGAGCGGGGCGCCGGCCCCCTTCCGGGTGCTCGGAGATCCCCCTGGCCAGCGCGGCGAGGGAGCCGACGCCGGCGAGCGGCAGGCCGCGCCCCTGGGCGAGGCCACGGGCGGTGGCGATCCCGATCCGCAGCCCGGTAAAGGAGCCGGGTCCGGTCCCGACCGCGATCCTGTCC
>JBOGZI010000169.1:0-15645 GCA_050697275.1 Solirubrobacterales bacterium
CCGGGGGCGCGGGCGGCGCGGGCCGCGCGGGCGGCGCTTGATAGGAGGCACGCGGCTCGAAGACGAGCGGATAGGTGGCGCTTTGATCGTCCACCGAGAGGGAGGCGACCGCGTAGGTGCGCGGGTAGTCGCCCCTGCCCGCACGCACCTGACCGGACTGCTCGTCGATCGTTCCCACCTTTGGGTCGAGGCAGACGTAGCGGCCGCAGGGATCTGCCTCGCCGACGCGGAGCGAGGCGGCGTTCGGGACCTCGGGCTCGGAGCCGTCGTCGCGCTTGGGGAGCCAGGGCCGATCCGGGTCGGCGGCGAGCAGGTCGTAGCGGTGGGTGATCGCGGCGTTCGAGATCTCGTCGTAGCGGACGATGAAGCCCCCGGACGCGTACCCTTCCCTCGCGATCGGCTCCCGCCCGACTCCGAGCAAACTGAGGCGCTTGCGGGGGCGGATGACCCGCTCACGGCCGGAAACGCGCAGCCAGTCGAAGACCGGTCGCTGCTCGACGATCGTCCCCCTGGGGTCGCCGTCCTCGGGGACGCGGACGACCGTGTAGCCGTGCCAGAAGCCATCGGGGGCGCTGCCGGACCCCTCGGGGGCGAAACGTCCGGCACCGGAGGCGACTACGAACGCGAGAGCCCCCGCCGCGCCCGGACCCTCGCCCGCCCCGGCCGCGTCGAGGGCCGCGAGCGTGTCCTCCGGGCTTCCCACCGCCTGGCCCTCGCCCGATCCCGTACTGGCGCATTCGCGCGACCCCCGCTCAGGAACCTCGGAGTCAGGCATGTACTCCCCACCCGGGCAGGGAACGTGAACGCCCGGCGCGGTCGCCCAGTACCGCCCGTTCCAGCCGATCCGTCCCGAGACGACGAGCGAGGCGTCGTTCTCGAGCAGGATCTGCTCGAAGACCGTCGAGTCGACCTGGGTCTCTCCCTGGCCCGGGCCGTACGAGTAACTCGGCGCGTTGGAGACGACGATCGCCTCCTGTCCAGGCTCGCGCGTGCAGTCGCGGACCCCATCCCCACGATCGGCCTCGGAGCCCTCGGTGCAGAGAACTTCCTCAAGCCATGCGATCTGCCCGCGGAGCTCGACCGGGTACTGAGCCGGGTCGGAGGCCGACAGGGAGCCGAGTGAGGTATCGACGACGACGAGGCGCGCGACCGGCCCCCCCGATCGGACGAGGTCAACGGCGTAGTGGGTGCTGGCACCGCCAAGGGGCGCGCCGACCTGGCGTGGCACGATGGCCCCGGCAGGCGTCGCGGGCAGATCGGCTCCTGCCTCGTCTTCACCGGTCAGCTCGTCCGGACGCGCGCTGAGCGAGGAATCCGCCACCGGCTCGAACGAAAGCTCGCCGGCTGGGGGTGAACCGCCCTGGCCCCAAGGTCCCCGGCGGTCGCTCATCGCGCGGCGCCACGCCCAGCTGTCGCCGGCGGGCACGTTGGCGCAGGTGGCGAAGCAGACACGGGGACGGGCGAGATCGCCGCCGCCGAGGGCGCCGTAGAGCGCCACGCCGGCTTCCTCGAGCGGCTCGGCCACCAGCTCGGTCCAGCGCCGGGCCTCCATCTGGCCCTGGTCACCGGTGAGCCGGTCGGACATGTCGCCGCTGAACATCGCCACCTCCGGGCCACCGGGGCGTGAGGCCCGCGCGGCGATCTCGGCGACGATGCGCCGCGTCCAGAGCTCGGAGCCCACCGGCCCGCCCTGCATCGACGAGCAGGGTCCCTCGGTGCACCGGGTGTTGCCGAACGTCGCCAACGCGAGCTCGTCGGGGCGTGGCGGCAGCGTGTCCGGAAGCGGGACGGCGCGGCGCGCCCCGTCGAGCAGTGGCTCGGAGGGATCGCTCGCGTAGTGGAGCAGCGCGCTGTCGCCCCACGGCCCCCCCTGGACAGCGGCCCAGGCCTCGGTCTGGCCCGGCTCGACCCCGCCCAGAAGCGCCAGGCCCACGACCGGTCTGTTGACGGTCACCGAAACGGTGTTGCGGCCCTCGTGGGTCTCCCCGACCGAGGGCGCCCTTCCGTGGCGGGCCACCTCGAGCCCCGTCCCCTCCTTGGTGAGGATCAGCCCGTGCATCCCGCCGACCAGCGCTCCGTCCGTCCCACCCTGCGGGGGGAGCGCGATCGAGGTCAGATCGTCGTAGCCGACCGGCGCGCGCAGTCGCCGCCAGGGCCGGTCTCCGCCCGTGCGCTCGAGGACGACCCCGGCGCCGACCGCCAAGCCGGCTCCGGAGGGGTCGACCGCGATCGCGCGGAGCGGCGACAGAGATCCGTCCTCCGTCAGCGTGAGCGGATCGCCCCTCTCGCTGAGGGCCTCGGAGGTCCAGGTCCAGCGCCCCGACGCCCCCATCTGCCCTGCGAAGACGAACCCGGAGCGCGTGGTCAACCAGGCGCGGTCGGCTGCCGGCATCGAGATCGCGGTGATCGCAGCCTGCGAGGCGGCATCGGGGCGATCGATCGCTCGAAGCTCGCCACCTGGCGGTCGCCAGAGCAGCGACAGACCCTCCCCGCCCACCATCGCCGACCCGTCGGGGGCCACCGAGGCGGCGAGCAGGTCGCGTCCCGTCCCGCACGGAGCCTCGAGCGCCTCGGGGTCACAGAGGGTCCCAGCCGCCCGGTCGAGTTGGACCCGATCGCCCGCGATACCCGCGATCCGTCCTCCCTCGCCGACGACGACGCCAACCCCCTGTTCGTTGATCGCGATCGCATTCGCGCGCGAGGCGCGCGTCACCACGCGGCCCGGATCCCAACCGTTGATTCGGACCAGATCCCACCCCAGGGCTCGGTCGTAGCGGTAGAGGCGCTCGGAGCCCGTCGCGACCCAGAAGGTTCCCCCGGGACCCGGCGCCGCCGCCGTTATCGTGCGCTCGTCATCGAGGGGATTCACCGTCTCGGCGAAGGGCTCCTGGCGGGGGTGGTCTGTGTAGCGGAAGAAGTAGTCGTACCGGGCGTTGAACGCCGCCCACACGCCTCCTTGCCCGTCTGGGGCCAGGGCGCTGAAGATGCCCTTGCCCGAGCTCTCGAGGCGATCGGACGCGACCACCTTCCAGCGCTGGCTTGGCTCGTCGAACCGCAACAGGCTCGACGAATCCTCGGGGACGAGCAGCGCCTCGAGTCCGCCGTCGGCGCGCGGGGCCATCGCCTGCAGCCGGGGGAGAGTGATCTCTCGCCGCGGGTCGCTGAGCCTCTCCGCGGCGGCGTCGGCGAGCGCGTCCTCCGCCTCGAACTCGTTCCAGCGCCCATCCGCGGTCAGGCGCAGGAGCCCGAGCTCCCGGCTTGCGGCGAGATCGGCCGCCGAACTGCTGGCGTTGACGCTCCTGACCCCCACCGCCCATCCCTCGTAACGGCCGTCGGCACGCACGCCGACGGCAACCGAGTGGAGCTCTATCTGCGCTGCTTCGGGGCAGCTCTCCTGTGCCGGGGTCCCGAATCCCGGGTCAAAGGAGCCGTCGCTTCCGTCGGCGGTTCCCCTCCAGGTGGACTCCCCGCGCTTGCGATAGACGATCGCCAGACAATGGCGTCCCCCGGCGCGGGGGCGAACGCCCCACATGTAGACGCGCTCGCCGGCCGCGAACAGGTTCCGCATCCCGCTGACGCGCTCGTCGTGACATTCGCTGCCGTTGACGCAGCTGATCCAGCGCTCGCCGTCGAAGTGAAAGAGCCCGCCGGATCCCAAGGACCAACCGTCATCGGGCGCGGTAAAGGCGACGCGCTCGAGACGCCCGGCGAACTCAGCGGTCGCCTCGGGGTCCTCGAAGCGCCAGCGCCCGTCGCGGTAGCGAACGATCACCGGGCTGCTCGTGCCGCCAGGTTGCGGCATGCTTCCGACCGCGACCGCCTCGAACTCGTCGTCGTTGGTCGGATCGGCGTCTCGCTCCAGCGGGACCCGGGAAATGCTCAGGAGCTCCGCCGACCGGAAGCTGCCCTTCGCGTCGACGAAGCGGCGGATCCGGGCGATCTCCTCGCAGGCCGGGTCGGGCGGGAGCTGGGCCTCGATCCCGAAGAACTCGCAGGGCGACCAGGCAGAGCCGTCGTAGTGGTGGAGCGTCGTCTCGCCGGATGCCCCGCCTACGGCCCAACCCTCCGCCCCATCGCGGCTGACGGCGATCTCGCTCACATCCTGCGGCAATGGAAACGGAGTGTCGAGCAATGCCGGGGAGGGCCGAGCTGCGGAACCATATGGCACGAGGCGCGGCTCGGCCAGCTCTACCGGGGGGCGAGCACTGAGCGCCGGCACCGGGCCCGCGTCGGGCGCGGCATCGGGGCGCAGACCATCGTATGGCCCGCTGTCGGCCGGCTCGGACACGCGTCTCGCTCCGACCCTTGGCGGTGGCGGCTCCTCGGGCACCGCCTTCGCGAGCTGCTCGGCGTCGAGTCTCAGGATCGCGCCGTGGTCTCCGACAGCCCAGGCCGATGCGGAGTCGCCGATCACGTCGATCGAGTTGAGCCCGTAGGAGGGAAGCAGGAAATACTGCGCGCGGGCCCACATCTGGAGCCGCTCGGCGGAGGTCGGCTCCCAGCTCAGGCCGGCCACGTCGGTCAGCGCGGGCTCGCTTGGATCCACCGTGGTGGGAACGAAGTCGGGGCGCAGCGGGTTCGCGAGCAGGAGCCCCCGGCGCCCGGCTCCCTCCCGCCTGGCCGAGCGCAGCTCTCCCACCACCCAGTCGGCCACGCTGTCGGGCTCCTCGAAGTTCACTTCGCCCGAGAAGGCGCAGTGGACGTTCGCATTCGAATGCGAGAAGGTGGCCGGGCTGCCCGAGATCCGGCTGAAGTTGTCGCGTGGCATGAAGGTCTGGATGTCTACGTCGCCGTCTCCCGCGACCAGCCGCGCCGTGCTCAGGTTGACCCGCGTGAGCGGCTCGTAGACGTCCTGCAGCAGGTGGTTCGAGCCCGCCCCAAACACAGTGCTCTCGAAGGGGTTGAACTCCGGACCGCGCGGAGTGATGCAGCGCCTGGGCGTCACGATCGACGGGGGCTCTCCCGGCCGCTCAGGGCCGCCGGGGGTGGCGATCGCGGAGAACTTAAGGCCCGCCCCCGCCGCGGATCCCCCCTGCCGAGTGGTCAGCGAGTAGTAGCTGTCGGGGCGGAGCGGATGGAGGTTGACCCCGTCCGCGCTTTGGGCGGCCTGCCCGACCGCTCCGGCGTCGCCGCCTTGGGTGGCAAGCGCGTTCCCCGCGGTGTCTCGCGGATCCTGCATGAGCGTTCGCACGTACCACTCGCCCTCCCAGTAACCGAGCACGCGGGCCGTGTTCTCGGCCTCGCTGGGGGCGCAGCAGCCGCTCGTGACCGCGAACGCCTGCGGGTTCAGGTCGCCGGCGACGAACTCGATGTCCCGGACTCGGAACCGGAACCTGGCCGGGAACGGTCGCCCGCTGCCCCCCTGATCAGACGGGTTGGGGCTCAGCGCGTCGAAGCGCTCGCCGGCGGCGAAGCGACCGTCCCTCCACGTCCAGAGCTGGCCGAGGCCGCCGGCGAGGCACAGCTCCCTTCCGACGAACGGATCGCAGGCGAGCGCGGTCAGCCCGCGCATCCCGGCCCGGGGCACGGTGCGGTCGGGATCGGACAGCGGCGGCGGGACGGAGCCCGACGGGGGCACATCCTGTCCCGGGCCGAGACTTATCGCCTTCGGTTGCCTGGCGGGGAGCGTGACCTGCGTTTCGGCGAGCGGCAATTCGCCGGTGATCTCCTCCCAGCCGCCGTTCTCGTAGAGCCAGGCGCGCGCCTCGCCGGCCACGTCGGCCTTGCGCGGGTCGGTCGGCGAGCACCCGCGAGGGCCGCTCTCCCCGCACTCGTTTTGCCGTCCGAACTGGTCCTCGGCGCCCGACCCCAGCTCACGGCGCGGATAGATGCCGGTGCCGCCGACGGCCAGCGCCTTTCCCGAGCGCGAGATCCAGGCGATCGCGCCGACGTAGCCCGGACGATCCCCGCCGGGCAGCTCCACCCTGCGCCACTCGGGGCCGCGGGTGGGCTCGAAGGTCCTGTACTCGTAGATCGCCGGCCTGCAGCCGGACTCCTTGCCGGGCTCGGGGTCCTCACAGGTTGCGCCGCCGGCAAAGCCGCCCACCCCCTGCTGCTCGGAGAAGGCGACGGTGTAGAGATTGTCGTCGAACGAGGTCGGCGAGCCGGGGATCACCCTCGTGACGGGGTCGTTCTCAGCCTCTTCCCAGGCGGTCCCGGCGATGAGCTGGAACAGGCTGGTTTCCTTGGCGTTAGGCGTGTGATCGGTGTCGAGGTCGTTCTCCTTGGCGAGTTGCTCCCCGGTGGCGTAGGGGTCAGGGATGGTTGAGGCGGGGTCGGCGAGCTGACCATCGGCCTGGTTCTGGGCATCCGAGAGGGCCTGATCCGGATCCTGGGCGCGGGCGGCCGCGGCAAGGGTGACCGCGACCGCCGGTGCCAAGAGCAGGACTGCAAGGCGCCTCTTCCCCATGCACTTGGACCAACACGGCGAAATCGCAGCGCGTAACGGCTTTCTGCGGGCGTTCAGCTCAAGAAAACCGAGCCATTCCGGGCACGAAACCGGCACAATTGCGGGCCTCTGATGATCTCTGCGAGGTCAGCGTCGCCACATGTGCCAGCACTCGCCGCACTTGCCGCGGGCGTCATCTGGGTGATCGCTTCTCTCGCAGCCACTGTGCCCGACCCGGGCTCCCAGGATTTCCCGGCGTTCAGCGCGATCGTCTCTGGCGCACTCGGGACCGGTTTCGCCCTCGCGCGCGGACTGGCGCGGGAGGACGTGCAGTGGTACGGATTCCTCGGAACGTTCCTCGGCGCGGTTGGGGGCCTGCTGCTCTATTTCGCCCTGTTGGTCACCGACTTATACTGACCTCATGTATCGCGATCTCTGGACGGGGCTGATTCCGACGGTGGTGGCCGTAGCCGCCGTATTCGGGATTGGCGCGGCTCTTGATTGGTCGAACGCGACCCTCGGCTGGGCGTTCCTTGGCACCCTCGCGGTAGTGATATCCATCTGGAGCCTGACCCGGCCCCGCCATCGCGAGCGCTGAGCGGCGCGTACCGGGCGGCTCCGCACAGGCTCCGCACAACCGTCCTGGCACGGCCAGGGGTTACCGCACGATGCTGAAGCGGCGGGCGCGGAGGATCGTCGCCTCGCGCAGGCGGGTGCGCATCCGGGCGCGGCCGCGGCGCTCCGGTGCCCGCCCTAGCGCGCTGAGGCGCTCACGTAGGAAGCGGTGGGCGCGGTGCTGGAGCATGCGAACGTCCTCCGGGGTCCGATCCATCACCTCGGCGATCTCCCCGGCGTTCAGGTCGAGCAGGTAGCGCATGGTCAGCACTTGGCGCTGCGAGGTCGGCAGGCGGTTGATCAGCATGAGCAGGTCCCGGTCGGAGATCCACTCGAGCGACGGAAGCTCGGGCTCCTCTATCCGTGCCGGGCTAGCCTCGCGGTCGACCGCGTCGGGATCGAGCACGTCGACGCGGGCGCGATCCCGCACGCGGTTGAGCGCCAGATTGCGCACGATCGTGAACAGCCAGGCCCTGAATGGCCGCCGCGGGACGTAGTCCCGGAGCCCCTTGAGCACGTTGACGAACACCTGCTGGGCAGCGTCCTCTGCCTCGTGCTCGTCGCGCAGGACAAGTCGCAGATAGCCGTAGACGCGATCGAAGTAGATCCGGTAAAGCTCCGAGAAGGCCTCGCCGTTGCGCTCGTCCTGGATCACGCTGACGAGCTCGGCGACCCGTCGATCCTCCTCGGCCTGCGCCGCAGGCTCGCGCCGCGCTCCAGCGCTCATCGCGTACCCCTCGGTCCGTACCCCTCGGATCGAACGATCCTAGCCAGCCGGGAGAGCCCGGTCAACAGACAACCGCCACCAATCGGCCCCGGCGGCCTCAGCGCTCGGTGGGCGGCAGCGGCCGGCGGCGATTGGAGAGCCGGCGGGTCGTGGGCGTCGTGCGGGGCATCGCGTAGACCGCGACCCCGGGGCTGAGCTTCGGGTTTCGGTAGCCCCGGGTGGTGGGCGTCGGGTCGGGCTTCTCGAACGGTCGCAGGCTCGGCGTAGGCTCCGGCGTCTTCTGCCTGCTGGTGTCTCCCACGTCGTGATCGAGGTCGGCTGCATCCCGGTGCAGCCGGAAGAGGTCGGCGAGCCTCTTGACGGCGCGCCGGATGAGGGCGAGGATGCCCTGCTCTGGGGCGTGTCGGTCGAGATGAACCCGGTCTCCGACGACGGCGGTCGAGCCGGCCGGTCCGCGCCCCCGGCCGTAGGCGTCGGTGACGGGGATCGGCCTGAGCCTGTACGGGATCGCCGCGATCTGCTCTTTCAGGTCCTCCTCTCGCCGGTCGTGCTCGCCCAGCCTCTCGGCCAGCCCCCCGAGCGCCTTCCGCTTCAGTCCGTCTACCTCCCCCGGCTCGCAGCCGATCGTGCGGGCGACCGCGGCGTCGTCGAGACCGGCGATCACGCCGAGCACGATCGCCTGGCGGCTGTGGAGGTCCAGGGTGCGGATCAGCACCGACAGGGCGCTGTCGCTGATCCCGGCGAGGGACTCCGGGCCGGGCGTCGCCTCCCCGGCCTCTACGGCGTCGGCGGGGCGATCGGTCCGGCTCGCCCCATGGGCCGCCCGGCGGCGCTCCTCGAGCGAGATCGGCGGACTCGGTCTGGCGCGGCGCTCCACCTGCTCCAGCGCGATCGAGGCGAGCCACCTGTCCGGATCGGCACGCGCAAGCGGGTCCGAAGCGCGCTCGGCGGCCTCGCAGAACGCATCCGAGAGCGCCGACTCCACCTCCGCGGCGGTGGGCAGGGTCATCCTGAGGAGGCCGTAGACGCGCGGCAGGTGGCGGTCGAGCAGCGGGCCCAGCGCGCCGGTGTCCCCCCGCTCGAGGGCGCGAATCAGAAGCCCGTCCTCGCGGGCCGCGCGGGAGGTGGACCGGCTCACCAGAGCACCGTCGCCACTCTCACCGGGCGGGCCGGCGCCGGCAGGGGCTCCCGATGGGCCAGGGCGCCCACCCGGCGGGTCAGGGAGTGTTGCTCGCCGAGCCCGTGCTGCCGCCCCTCGATTCGAGGCGTCTCAGCGGCCCCGGCCTCCCGGCTCCTCATCTCAGCCATCCGCTCCAGGATATCCTCGAGGCAGCGCTGCTTCACCTCCGCGGTCGGCCTCGGCCAGTCGAGCTGCTGAAGCCGTTCCACGAGCGCCGCTTCGAGCTCCGATGCGGGGCCCTCCTCGCGTCGTCTCTTGCGCCTTCTCATAGCGTTTCCTCCTGTGTCGGTAATCCTCTCACTTCGTCACCTCGAAGTCGATGCTCATCGGGCCCGCCGGGTTGCCGGCCCCGTCCCGCGCCGTGATCGTCGCCCGGTAGAAGCCCGGTGGAAGCGGCCCGGCTGCCGCCAGCGAGATCCGGTTCACGCCGTGCGCTCCCGCGGCGTCGATCGAGCGCGCCGGCAGCACAGCGGTGCAGGCCCGCTTCGCGATCAGCTTGCGCACCCGCTTGGCGCGCTTTCGCCGGGGCATCTTCGTCCATCTCTTCTTCCCGAGCTTCTTGCGCAGCTGGCGCCGCAGCAGCGCCATGTTCCGCGGCGTCCTCGGGGCGCAGCGTGCGCTCGAGGTGCCCCGCTTCCTCCTGGACGAGCGGCGCTTCCCCCCGGAGCGGTGCCGCTTCCGCTTGGACGGGCCCGCCTTCGGCAGCCTTACGCCGGATATCCGGCCGGTCAGGTCGACGTGGACCGCGCCGGGCTCCGACAGCGAGAAGACCAGGGTCCTGCCCCCGTCCGCGACGAATGGTTGCCCGAGCTGCGGCGGTGACGTGTCGGTGTCGGCGAGTGGGAACTCCACCTGCGCGGGCGGGGAGGTCGACGAGGAACTCTCGCAAGCGCCGGGCTCCGTCGCCGGGCTCTCCGCCGCGCCGCTGAACTGCGCGTAGCCGCGCTGGGCGCTCGTGCCGATGTCGGTGAACTCGCCGCCGGCATAGACGTTGTCGGCTGCCTGGGGCCCGTTTGCACCCGCGGCGGCCAACGCGTGAACGGCCGACTGGCTCGGATCCTGGTTGAAGGCCGAGGGGTCCCAGGCGAGCGCGTCCCCGAACCCGTTCCCGACCCCGTTCGCCGCCAGCGCCGCCAGGCGGGCGCGCGGGGCGCCGCCGATCTGGTTGAAGCTGCCGCCGGCGTAGACGGTCTCGCCATCGGTACCGACGGCGAGTGCGCGCACGGTCTGGTCGGCGTCCGGATTCCAGCTGGTGGCGCGGGCGTCAATTCTCCCCACGGCCGCGATGCGTCGCCGAACGGCGGTACCCCCATCCGACGTGACCCCCATGTTGCTGAAGTTGCCGCCGGCGTAGACGACGCCACCGTGGACGGCGAGCGTCCGCACGGCGCCTGGGTGATCGCCCGGGTTCGGGTTCCAGGATGTCGCAGCGGCCGAGTTGGGATCGAGCTCGGCGATCGAGGTCCGGGTCGGCTGGGAAGAGCCCGAACCGACGGCGCCGATGCGGTTGAAGCTGCCGCCCGCGTAGACCGTGTCGCAGCTCGCCCCGATGTCGTAGACGTTGAACGGCTCCTCGCCTCCGGGCCCGAGCCGCTTGGGATCAGGATCCCACTGGAGCGGCTCAGCAGTCTCCCGATCGAGCGCGGCGATCCCGGCTCTCTCGGCCTGGCCGGGATCGGGCGGGTCACAGGGTTCCTCCTTGCCGCCCACCGCGGAGCGCGGCCCGATCCGGTCGAAGTGACCGCCCACGTAGAGCCGCTCGCCAGCCACCTCGAGCGACATCACATCGCCGGTGTCCCGATGAGGAGGATCGTCCTCGGAGCCATCGGCTGCCCTGTTCGGGCTCGGATCCCAGTCCGCGACCTGTTCGGTGGCGAGATCGACCGCCCCCAGGTGGCAGCGATCGAGCCTGGCGCCCTCCGGGCCGAGCTTCGTGAAACCACCCCCGACGTACAGCCGCCCGCCATCCGGCGAGAGCTCCAGAGCCTCCACCTCGTCAGAGCAGCTGGTCTCGTTGCCGACGGGTACGCAGCTGGTGCCCAGGGTCAACTGGTGGCTCAACCCACCCCGCGGATCGAGCGCTGCGAGGTTGGCCCGCTCCTCCGCCCCCACCGAGAAGAACCCCCCGCCGGCGTACAGGCTGTCGCCGTCCAGAGCGAGCGCACGCGTGCTGCCACCCGCCGCCCTCGCGTCCCAAGCGAGGAGGGCCGACCCGGCATCGGGAAGATCGGCCGCGACGAGTGCCGCCATCGCGTTGCGTGCAACCTGGGGGACACCGAGTCCAGGGGGAGCATCGATGGCGCTGAAGTCCCCGCCGGCATACACAGAGCTCCCACCATCGAGTACCGCGAGGGACCGAACCCGACCCGCCGGATCCGGGTCCCAGGCCTTCAGCGTCGAGGGGCACTGGTCGCTGTTGCACAACGGGCTCGTGTTGACCCACTCATCCGGAATAGCCTCGAGCGCCAGAGCGCTTCCGCTCTCGCCTCTGATCGCACTGAAGTCACCGCCGACGTAAAGGGTGTCGGGACCGGCATCTTTGGCGCCTCCTTCATCCAGAGAGAGCGCGCGCACGGGAGCGTTGGGAGCATCGGCTGCGGACAGCGTCCAACCGCTGTAAGTCGCGAAGGACGCATTCCCGGCGGTAGCGGCGTTGTCAACCTGGACCTTGAGCTGGAGTGCTCGCAGACGCGGGCCCGTGCCGGTGAAGTCTCCGCCGACGTAAACGTCAACGGCCTCGGTTTTGCTTCCGTCTGCCCCCGCGAGCTTCGAAGACCCAGCCGTGATCGCTCGGACGCTGGCGTTATGCGCCGGAGAAGGCAACGCCTGGCCTTCACGAGTGACGCCGTCTTTGTCGTCTGCTGCTTCGCCCCAGATCCCCACAAGCTGATTGCTAGTCACCGGCGTTCCTTCGCCGATCGAGGTGAAATCGCCGCCCGCGATTACGATCGGGGTGGGAGTTGGGACCGTATCCCCGTCGACGGTCACGTGGTACTCGACGGTGGTCACAGCGAGCGCCCGGACGGAGTTGTCAGTGTTGCGCCCCGGGTTCCAGTCGAGGGGCTCGTCGTTGTCGAAGTCGTTCGGGGGGTCGGCCGGGTTGGATCCGGGAGTTGCCGGCGCTCCATCGGTCGCGTTCACCCGCCACGCCGCGAGGAAGTCCCTGTTACTCCGCTGGAAGATCTCGGTGGATTCGAGGTTCTGGAAATCGCCTCCGACATAGAGCGTCCATTCCCCGGTACGATCGGGGTAGTCGGAGAATGAGTCCAGCGCGAGCGCGCGGACGGTGTCGTCTGGTTTCGGCGCCCAGCTCGTGTCGACCTCACCCGGCGTGTCGGGGTGATCTGGGCGGAAGATATGGGCAAGCCGGGGTATCTCGTGACCGCCGACACTGGTGAAGTCGCCGCCGATAAACCAGCCACCGTGGCCGTCCGAGACGGCCGCGTGGACCTCCCCCCCGGCTACCTCTGGGAAGCCAGCCTCGCCCGGCCGCGGGCGGTCCGCGAGCGCCGCCGCCTCATCGACCGAACCGACCGCACCGAGGGCAAGCCCGTGG
Organism: Solirubrobacterales bacterium; assembly: GCA_050697275.1. GTDB lineage: Bacteria > Actinomycetota > Thermoleophilia > Solirubrobacterales > 70-9 > JBOGZI01. Next base: position 12,467 of record JBOGZI010000169.1, read on the forward strand.
CCAGAGCGCGGGCCGACGTGGTCGAAGTCGCCACCGATGTAGGTGTTACCGCCGGGCTGGTGCGCGACGGCGTAGACCGGTCCGTCGGTGACGAACGCGCTCGCGTCGCGCTCATCCGCAGACGGTCCCGAGGCAAAGGCCGCCAACCCCGGCAGCAAGGCCACCGGGGCGGCGACGAAGGCGACCACGACGGCCGCCCGGCGACCCCAAGAACGCACGCTGACATACCCCTTTCCGTCTACCGGAACAACGCGCCAGCGGCGTCATTCGTGACGCTCGGTTGGCCAGGTAGCCAGCGGATTTGGCATCGGGTTACGGCTCGAGCAATTGAACGACCCGATCGACGAAGCGCTCGGCGGTCGCGAGCAGCGAACGGGCGGTATCGGGGTCGATGGGCTCGGCCTCGTAGTCGGCGCTCTGCCGGAGCCGTCCCGCGTCGTGAGCCTCACTCGCCAGCTCACCGTCGAACTGGCCGGATTGAACGAAGGTCTCGCGGAAGAGGTGCCAGGTCCCGCTGCGGGTCTTCGCGTTCAGGTCACGCTCGCTGAGCGCCGCGCGCGCCGCGTAGAGCATCGCGTAGTAGGAGTCGTGGACCGAGCTGCTGAGGTGGCCGCCCTCGATCGCGTCGCGCGCCCGGCGAGGCGCTCGCGAGCCTCCGCCAGCATCTCCTCGGATCTCGGGCTCACGGCTCGCCCGCGAGAACGATCTTGTCGCGATCGACCTCCTGGATGAAGAAGGACTCGATGTTCCGCCGCCCCCGAAGCCACTCCGGGTCGTGGACCATGACCGACCAGTAGGTCGGGTCCCCTCCTTCGCGCTCGGCGACCGCCCAAAGGCCCCGGGTCATCCGCCGCAGGTTCTTGAACCAGTTGCCCTCGGCAATCACGAGCAGGTCGATGTCCGAGTCCTCCCCCGGTGGCTCACCGCGGGCTCGCGAGCCATAGAGCCAGATCGACTGGAGCCGGTCCCCCAGCTCCCGCTTGGCGGCCTCGACGAAGCCATTGAGCACGCGTCGCTCGATCTCGCTGAGCGATGCCGTCTCGTAGCTGGACACGCGCCGAATGTAGCCGGTTGCCGCGACGTCCACCCTGAGGCGCCTCGCGCCGCCGGCCCGGTCGTGACCCCGGGGTACATAATGGAAGGGCCACTACTCGCGGGAGGGACGGGAGAAGCTCCGAGCCGGCGGGCACGAGGTGAGTGCAGCGGCGCCGGATCTCTGGTGCAGTCATCGCCGACGCCCCACTGCGATTCCTCGCCCTCCCTATTGAACGCGGCCTCCTGATCGAGGCCTGCTATGTGCCATAAACAACAGTCGAGCGCGGCGATTTCTGTCGGCGAGTCAGGGGAAGCCGCCCGCGCGGAAGCTCCTGCGTCCCTGCCCGCGGCTCGAGCAGATCCCTGAGGCGGGCGATCGCCCGGCGCTCCAGAAGGCGGACTGCGTTCGGGCTCCGCTCGAGGACGCTCGAGACCTCGGAGACGCTGAGGCCCAGCACGTGGTGGAGCACGAGCGCCTGGCGCTGTGCCGGCGGCAGACGGGCCATCATCGTGATCACCACCTCGCTCGCGGGATCCTCAAGCTCCTCCTCGGGGCGACGACGGACCTGGTCCAGATCGGCGCGACGCGCGAGCACGTCCGGGTCCTCGGGCCTGCTGCGTCTCCGCTTGGCGTTGAGGTTGATCGCGTGGTTGCGCGCCACCCGGAAGAGCCAGACCCGGAACGGGACGGAGCGGACCTCATACTCGGGCAGCGCCTCGAGGACCTTCACGAACACGTCCTGGGTGGCGTCCTCGGCATCGCCGCGGTCGTGGAGGGCAACCCGAAGGTAGGCGAAGATCGGCGCCGAGTAGAGGTCGTAGAGCTGCTCGAAGGCGTCCTCATCACCCGACTGGAGTCGGCCGATCAGCGCCGCGGCTCGACGATCGTCCTCGGCTTGCCCGGTGCGTTTGGAGGCCACCGCTCAGCGGAGGGCGAGCGCCCAGCGACGTCGGTAGGAGACCGGGGATTCCCTCGACCGCAGCCGCAGGGAGAGGCGCTCGCTCGCGCCCGCCCGCTCCGGCGCAGGGTCCTCCCGCTCCGCCCCATCGCGCACGGCCAACATCTCCCCCAAGGACTCGAGGGCCCTGGCTTCCAGCACACCGACCCTGCCGGGCGCGCGACGGAGGATCAGCGACACCTCCGCAAGGCTGAAGCCGAGCACGCGAAGCAGGACGAGCGCCTCCCGCCCTCCGACCGGAAGCCGGGTGATCAGCGACGCGAGCGGATCGCCGTCCTCGGGCGGACGCCGCCGCGACCGCGACGCCCCGACGCGATCGTGGGCAAGCCAAAAGAGCCAGACCCGGAACGGGACCGGTCCGAGCTCGTACCGGCGGAAACGGTCGATAGCGGTTTCGAGCACGTCGTAGGTCGCCTGCTCGGCATCGACGGCGCTGGTCAGGACCAGGTAGAGGTAGGCGTAGAGCTCTGATCCATAACGGTCATAGAGCTGGAGGAAAGCCTCGGGATCGCCCTGCCACGAGCCGCGCAGCAGCGCCGCCGCAATCCGCTCATCGGCCGCCTCCGGCACACCATTCCCCCGCGTCGTCACGCACCGCATCATCCCAGGTACGGCGCAAGGCGTGGGCCCTTCAGTGGCGCCGGTATCGAGCCCAGGCCGGTGCCGGCAGCTCGGGCTCGCGGCGGCGCGGGGTGGGGCGGGCGGTTCGAACACCGAGCGCGAGGATCAGCGCCGCGAGGCCGAGCCCGCCGCCGATCAGGGCGTTCCGGGCCCAGGCGGAGGGCTGATGGCGAGCTGGGAGAGGGGTGATCGAGGCCTCGGGCCTGCCGGCTACCCGGCGGGTGGCCGGATTCTGAGCCCCTGCGCCGGAGGCGTTTCGGCTCATCTCCGAGGAGCCGGGGACTGTGTCTGAGCTCTGGGCGAGGTCGCCCCCACCCTCCCGGACCTCGGAGCCCTCCTCGGCGGAGTCCGCCCCGGACTTCTGCGCGGCGGCCTGGCGCTGGCGGGCCTCGCGGCGCGCCCCCGAGGGCGGCGCGGGGTTGACCGGCGGGGTGGGCGGCTGGATCACCGTGGTGGGCGGGGAGACGTCGATCCCCGACGGAGAGACGTTCAGATCGAGCGGCGCCTGCGAGGCGAAGGTGGGGGGAGCCGGAGGCGCCGGGGGAGGCGCCGGGGCCTGGGCGG
>JBOGZI010000170.1:0-9640 GCA_050697275.1 Solirubrobacterales bacterium
CGTCGCTACCGCGATCAGGCGATCAGGGAGCTGCGCCGGCTCGGTGAGCCGGTGGGCACGGGGGGTCGGCGAGGGCGCGGCGAAAGCGGGGTCGAGGCGCTCAGCGGCCGCGAGCTCGAGGTCGCTCGCCTGGTCACCGATCGCCTCACCAACCGCCAGATCGCCGAGCGACTCGTGCTCAGCGAGAAGACGATCGAGCGTCATCTCTCGCGGATCTTCCGGAAGCTCGGCGTCTCCTCCCGGGTCGACGTCGCGCGGGAGATCGAGCGGTCGGCAACGGCCGCCCCGCTCGGCTGACGCGCTGCCTCGCAAGTCGGCGTCTAGGTTGTTGGCCATGCGCAACGCCGAGATCGCGGCCGCCCTCCGAGAGCTGGGCGTCCTCTACGAGTTGGACGGCGCCGACCGCTTTCGCGTGCTCGCGTACAGGGAGGCGGCCCGCGCGATCGCCCAATGCCCCGTCTCCGCTGAGCAGCTCGCTGCGGAGGGCCGCCTGACCGAGCTGCCCGGGGTCGGCAAGACGATCGCGGAGAAGGTCTCGGCCCTCGTCACCGACGGCGAGATCCCGGCCGCCGCCAAGCTCAAGCAGAAGTTCCCCGCCACGCTCGTCGAGGTGACCAGGGTGCCCGGACTCGGAGCGAAGACCGCGAAGCGGATCTACGACGAGCTGGGCGTCGAGAACCTGGAGCAGCTCAAGGAGGCGGCGGAGGCCCAGCAGCTGCGAGAGCTGCGCGGCCTGGGGCCGAAGGCGGAGGAAAACGTGCTCGCGGCCCTCGAGGGGGTCACCGAGGATGGCGTCGGGGAGCGCCTCCTCCTCGCCCACGTGCTGCCGGTCGCCGAGGAGATCAAGAGCGACCTGCTGGACGTCGGAGTCGCGGACCGGATCGAGATCGCCGGCTCCGCCCGGCGCTGGGCCGAGACCTGCAAGGACCTCGACCTGATCGCGACGACCGACGACCCCGGCGCGCTCGCCGAGGCGCTCGCGACCCACGGCCTCTCCGCCGAGCGACGCCGCGGCGGCGACGCCGCCGCCAGCGTCCTCACCCACGCGGGGCTCAAGGTGGACCTGCGAATCGGCGAGGAGCGGACCTTCGGGAACCTGCTGCAGCACTTCACCGGCTCGGCCGAGCACAACGTCCAGCTCCGCGAGCTCGCGCTGTCTGCGGGGCTGTCGGTGAGCGAGCACGGGGTGGCGAAGGTGGAGGGGAAGAAGGTCCACCGCTTCGCCGACGAGGCGGGCGTCTACGAGCTGCTCGGCCTCCCCTACATCGAGCCGGAGCTGCGGGAGGGACGGGGGGAGATCGAGGCCGGGGTCTCGGGGGAGCTGCCGGAGCTGGTCGCCGTTGACGACATTCGCGGCGACCTGCACTGCCACACCACGCTCTCCGACGGACGCAACTCGCTCGAGGAGATGGCCGAGGCGGCGCGCCGGCGCGGCTACGCCTACCTCGCGGTCACCGACCACTCGGCGAGCCATGGCTTCGGCGACGACGTCAGCGCCAAGCAGCTCGCGAAGCGAATCGAGGAGGTGCGCGCCTACAACGAGTCGGCGCCCCGTGGGTTCAGGCTGCTGGCCGGCTCGGAGGTGAACATCGGCCTCGACGGGGAGCCCGACTACCCGGACGAGCTCCTCGCCGAGCTCGACTGGGTGGTGGGCAGCGTCCACACCCGCTTTCGCATGTCCGAGCGGGAGATGACCGAGCGGGTGCTGGCGGCGATCGAGCATCCGCTGATCGACTGCATCGGCCATCTCACCGGCCGGCTGCTGCTGCGGCGCGAGCCCTACGGGGTGAACGTCGAGCGGATCGCCGAGGCGGCGGCGGCGACGGGGACGATGCTCGAGATCAACGGCAACCCGAACCGCCGCGACATCAACGAGCACCACGCCAAGCTCGCCGCTGAGGCGGGCGCGCGAATCGTCTGCACCACCGACGCCCACGGCGTCGACACCCTGGGCAACATCAAGTACTCGGTCGCCACCGCGCGCCGCGCCTGGCTCTCGGCGGAGCAGGTCGCCAACACCCGCGCCTGGCGCTCATTCGCGCCGCTCCGGAAGCGAACCCGCGCCTAGGCGCGGCGGCTGCGGGGAAGCCGTTCGGCGCCCCGGGCGCGTAGACCGTCGAGGACGATCGCGAGCAGCCTCGGCCAGCGGCCGGCGGCCGGTCCCTCCTGTGCCTGGGTGATCCGCCCCAGGCTGCAGGCGATCATCGGCACGTCCTCCCAGGTGACGTCGGACCGCAGCTCGCCTGAGCGCTGCGCCCGCTTCACGAGCTGCTCGCTGAGCTCGTCCAGCCCGGCGGCCTCGGCGGCCGCCTCCATGACGTCCGGGCGGGAGCCCATCACCTCACACAGCCCCCGGTCCTCGGCCTGGATCTCGGCCGAGAAGCGGATGAACCCCTCGAAGGCCTCCCAGGCGTCTTCCTCCTCGAGGGCCTCGCGAGCCCGTTCGGCGAGCCGGCGAAAGCGATCGTCCGCCAGTGCCCGGATCAGGTCCTCCTTGGTGGGGAAGTGGCGGTAGACGGTTCCGACGCCGACCTTGGCCGCCTTGGCGACGTCGGGCATCTGGGCGTCGAGACCATCCTCCGCGAAGAGCCGCTTGGCGGCCGCCAACACCGCCTCGTGGTTTCGCCGGGCATCGGCGCGAAGGACGCGCTCAGCCCGCCGATCCGCCGTCTGCTTCCGCGGGCGTGACTTGGTGGGTGTCTTGGTCGCCGGGTTCATCAACGCGTGGTCGCTTCCGTGACGAGGCTCACCGTCTTCGGACTGCAAGCGGAATAGGAATTCCGTATAGTGCGCAACCGAAACCGGAACTCACCTTCCGATTATGACAGGTCCAGCCCCCAAAACCCAAGACGCAGCGCCGCCGGTGTCGATTTCGGCGGCCCCCGTTCGTCTTACCGAGTAAGTAAGCGAAGACAGGAGGAACTCGGATGACCACCGCCCAGGAATACAGAGACCGCCGCTGGCTCGCCCTCGTTCTGCTCTGCATGGCGCAGTTCGTGGTCGTCCTCGACGCGTCGATCGTCAACGTGGCGCTGCCTTCGATCGGCGAGGGCCTCGACTTCTCCCAGGAGAACCTCGCCTGGGTGGTGAACGCCTACGTGCTCACCTTCGGAGGGTTCCTCCTGCTCGGGGGCCGCATGGCCGACCTGCTCGGACGCCGTCGGGTCTTCATGTCCGGTCTGGCGCTGGTCGCGGTCGCCTCCCTGGCCGCCGGCTTCGCCGCCACCGAGGGCCAGCTGATCGCGGCCCGGGCGGCGCAGGGGCTCGGCGCGGCGATCATCTCCCCCTCGGCGCTCTCGATCGTCACCACCCTGTTCACCGACGGCGCCGAGCGCAACAAGGCCCTCGGGGTCTGGGGCGCGGTGGCCGGCTCCGGCGGCGCCGCCGGAGTGCTGCTCGGCGGCATCCTCACCGACGGCCTCGGCTGGGAGTGGGTGCTCTGGGTGAACGTGCCCGTCGCCGTGATCGTGGCCGCGCTCACGCCGGGCCTGATCCCGGAGAGCCGCTCGGAGTCCGCCACCCGTCACTTCGACGCTCTCGGGGCGGTCACGGTGACCGCCGGGCTCTCGGTGCTGGTCTATGCGCTGGTTGACGCCGTCGACGCGGGCTGGGGCTCGACTCAGACGGTCGGGCTGCTCGCCCTCTCGGCGGCGCTGATCGCGAGCTTTGTCGCGATCGAGCTGCGCTCGAAGGCGCCGCTGATGCCCTTCCGCATCTTCCGGCTGCGCACCCTGACCGGGGCGAACGTGGTCGGACTGCTGGTGGGGGCGTCGCTGTTCTCGGCCTTCTTCTTCATCTCGCTGTACATGCAGCAGGTGCTGGGATACAGCGCGATCGAGGCCGGGCTCAGCTATCTCCCGCTGACCGCGGCGATCATGGCCTCGGCCGGGATCGGCTCCAACCTCGTCACCAGGATCGGGTTCAAGCCCGTGCTCGCCACCGGGATGCTGTTCATCGCGGTCGGCCTGCTCTGGTTCAGCCGGGTGTCTGTCGGCGGTGGGTTCACCACCGACATCCTCGGGCCGTCCCTGTTCATGGCCGTCGGCCTCGGCTTCGCCTTCGTCACCTCGACGATCGCGGCCGTCTCCGGTGTCAAGGAGCGTGAGTCCGGCCTGGCCAGCGGGTTGATCAACACCTCGCAGCAGATCGGCGGGGCGCTCGGACTGGCCGTGCTGGCGACGATCGCCAATTCGCGGACGGACGACCTGATGGCGGCCTCCGGCGGCAATCCGGCGGGGCTGCCCAACGCCCTCACCGAGGGCTTCCAGGCCGCCTTCGTCGGCGGCGCGGCGATCGCCGCGCTCGGCTTCGTCCTGACGCTGGTGCTGATCCGCAGCCGCGACAGCCGCGCCCACGTCGAGCTCGGCGCCGCTGAGGCGGAGCCCGCCCGCGCGTAGTGCCCCGCCCAGCCGGGTCAGGGCTGCCAAGCCGTTGGCGCCCTGACCCGGCACCCCCGGACGCGAAGCGGAGGAGGTGCCGGTTGATGCCTACGGCGGCGGGCGGCCGCGCCGCAGGCCCGGGGTGCGGACCAGCCTCACGGGCGTAAGCGCCGAGCCCGGCTCGACGTAGAAACGCACCCCGTCGCGCTCCTCGATCGCCGCGACGGCACTCTCCCGTCCCCGACCCGCGAGGGCGCCGGCGATCGCGAAGCCGGCCCCGATCGCGGCCACGCCGGGAAGCACGAAGCCGACTCCGCCGGCGACCAGGGCGAAAGCGCCCAGGGGCCAGAGCCGGGCCAGGGCGGCGCGGGACGGGCTCTCGCTCGGCGGCAGCGTGGGCGTCGTCCGCGCCGCCGCCAGCACCGGGCGCATCGCCTCCTCGGCCCGGGAGGGGCGCCCCAGCCAGAGCCCGACGATCAGGGCGACGGTCCACCAGCCCGCTGCCACGAACAGCGTCAGGGTGTCGTCGGCGCGGTTCGCCGCCAGCACGGTGATCAGCGCGAGCACCGTCGCCGAGCCCCCGGCGAGCAGCATCGTCATCCGCAGCAGGTCGCAGTAGGCCATCTCAGAGCGTCACTCGGCGGCGAGCGCCTCGAGCACCCGGACGAACCCATCCGGCCCCGGCACGGTCAGATCGGCGGCGGCCGCCACCTCGGGCGGGGCCTCCTCCGAGCCGATCGCGACGCAGACCACCGTCTTCAGCTTGCCGTCGTCCCGCAGGGTGCGCAGTGCGGTGAAGGCGTCCAGGTCGGTGCGGTCGTCGCCGGCATTGAGGGCAGCGTCGAGCGGGCGCGCGGCCACCAGCGACGCCACCGCGATCCCCTTGTTGATCGGGACGTTCGGTCGCACCTCCAGCACCTTGCGGCCCTGATGGGCGACCAGGCCCTGCCACTCGGCCTCGCTCGCGATCTCCCGGGCGAGCGCCTCGGCCTCGCCCTCATTCTCCGCTTCGCGCCAGTGGAGGGCGACGATCGCGCCCTTGTCCTCAGTCCTGATCCCGGCCCGCTCGAGCCGCCTGCGGTCGATCCCGGCGACGAAGCGGGCGGCATCTTCGTCGTGACCGTCGAGCGAGGGGTCCGGCCGGGGCGCGCTGTCGCCCGGCGGGAGGAGCTCGAAACCGTGGTTCCCCGAGTAGGCGAGCTCGTCGAGCCCGACGATCCGCCGCGCCACGAGCGCCCGGCGGCCGCTGATGCAGGCGACCAGCGCGTAGCGGCTCGCGAGCGCCCGGAGCAGCTCGCGGGTTCGCTCCGGGACGCCGGCCTGCTCAGGGCGCGCCACGATCGGCGCCAGGGTCCCGTCCACGTCGAGCAGCAGCCCTGCCCGCCCAGGGTCCGCTCGAAGGGGCGCCAGCAGACCGGCGAGGCGTTCTTCGTCGAGGGGAGCCGCATCCACGTCATCTAGTATCGCCGCCCGTGCGGAGGACCCTGAAGCTGGCGGTGGTCGGGACAGCCGCCGGCGCCTTCAGTGGGCTGTTCGGTGTCGGCGGCGGAACGATCATCGTCCCCCTGCTGGTCGTCTGGCTCGCCTACGGCGAGCGCGAGGCGACCGGGACGAGCATGGCGGCGATCATCGTGATCGCCGCGTTCGCCGTGATCCTCCAGGCTGCCTACGGAAACGTCGACCCGGGTGGCGCCGCGCTGGTCGGGATCCCGGCGGTGATCGGAGCGATCGCCGGCACTGCCCTGCAACAGCGGATTCCGCAGCGGGCGATCTCGGGGATGTTCGCGGTGCTGCTGGTGGTGATCGCGATCGAGTTGATCGTGCAATGAGCGAGGTCGCGGCAGTACTGCTGGGGCTCGCCGGTGGAATGCTCGGCGGCCTGCTCGGGGTGGGCGGCGGGATCCTCTTCGTGCCCGCCCTGACCCTGTTCACCGACGCGAACCAGGTCGAGGCCGAGGCCACCTCCCTGCTCGCGATCGTGCCGGTGGCGCTGGTCGCCACCTGGCGCCAGCGGGGCTACGGCAACCTGCGACTCCGCGAGGGGCTGCTGATCGGCACGCTGTCCCCGCTGGGGGTCGCGGCGGGGGTGGTGGCGGCCAACGAGGTGAGCCAGCGCGCGCTCGAGCTCGGCTTCGCCGGGCTGGCCCTCCTGATCGCCGCCCAGCTCACCGTGCGCGCCCTTCGTCCCGGCGAATAGCTCCAGATCGCTGCCCGCGGCCCCGGATCTTGCAGAGTTTTCGGTATTGGAATCGGGTGGTGAGGTCGCCAGACTTGAGGTTCAGGCCTGGCCGGATGGTTGATCTGGGCGGCTGGGAATACAGGGGCAGGCAGACGGTCTATGTCGGTACCGAAGAGCAAGACCGCGAAGTCCCGTCGCTCGGCCAAGGCCCGGGGTGGAGGCGCGACCGGCAACGGCAAACCCGGCGCGAGCGGCAAAGGTAAGTCCAATGGCAGCGCGCGGGCCGGCGGCGCCTCGCGAGGGAACGGCAAGCCGCGCGGAAGCGGCGGGGCCGCCGTCAAGGCGACGCCTCGGCGATCCACCGGGGACGTCCGGCGGATGGCGACCGAGCTCGGCCAGGCGGTGCTGGTCGAGACCAGCGTCGAGACCGCCCTGCACTCCGACGACGTCGAGCTGATCAGCGAGGCGATCTGCGAGCAGCTGGAGCTGGGAGGGCGGGCCCGGGAGGACGTGCTCGCAGCGGCGCGCCTCCATGACATCGGCAAGTCGGCGTTGCCCCGAGAGGTCCTCGAGAAGCCCGGCCCGCTGAACGATGCGGAATGGAAGGAGATGCGCCGCCACACGATCGTCGGCGAGCGGATCCTCGCCTCGGTTCAGGAGCTGAAGGGGATCGCGCGGCTCGTGCGCCACTCGCATGAGCGCTGGGACGGCAAGGGCTATCCGGACGGCCTCGCCGGCGAGGAGATCCCGCTCGGCAGCCGAATCATCTTCTGCGCGGACGCGTTCCACGCGGTTCGGAGCGATCGCCCCTACCGGCGAGGCAGCTCCGCACCGGCCGCCCTCGAGGAGGTGAAGCGCTGCGGCGGCACCCAGTTCGATCCGGCGGTGGTCGCGGCGCTCGAAGGGGCGACCAGAGAGCTGAAGCTCCTTCCCAGACCCCGCCGGCCCCGCCGGTCGAGCCGGCTGACCGCGCTCCTGCTGGTGCTCGCGCTCGGTGCAGGAGGGACCGCCGTGGGCCGATCCGACCTGCTCGGACCGGTGCCGTCCGGCTCGGCTGGTTCCGGCGGCCTTGCGATCTGCACGGGTGCCGACTGCTCGCTGGTCGGGCCGCTGCTGAGCGCCCAGCTCGAGGGGATCGGGCTGCCGGTCCCCGGGTCCGAGCTGAACGGACGCGGCGCCGGGGACCCCCCGCGCGGCGGGATCGGCGCGGCGGGCGTCCTTCAGCGGCGAGGCGACGGGACCCGCGCCCGCTCGAAGCGCAGGCCGAAGAGGTCGGGGGTCACCGCTCCCGTCGTCACCTCGCCGGATGAGCCGGTACAGGACGCGCCGCCCTCGGGCTCCGGTTCCGGCGCGGGCGGCTCGAGTCGGCCCGCCAAGCCGAAGCCGCGACGGGGCAACGGCGGCGGCAACGGCGGCGGCGTGGGCAACCAGGGTCAGGGCGGAAGCGCGGCTCCCGGGACCGGCAACGGCAACGCCAACCCCGGTAGCTGGGCCGGCGGCGGTGCTCCGGGGAACTCCGGGAACGCCCCGGGGCACAACAACTAGCTCCCGGCGTCACCCGGCGGCCCGCGGAGCCGGAGGGCTGCTGTGGCGATCCGTGCGTGGCGGCGGGCCGTCCGCCTGGACATCCGTATCAATCTCCCGCAAAAACCCGCTTTCTGAGTATTTCCTTTGAGGGTGGGCGCCGCGATGCTGTGTAGGCGGCCGGGGGAGGCCGCACGGATATGGCCGCCCGGACAAAGACCGCGAAGCGCAAGTCCGCCCGCACCAGGGGGCGGGGCAAGGCCGGCGCCAACGGCAACGGGCGCAAGGCCAACGGCAACGGGCGCAAGGCCAACGGCAACGGGCACCGCGCGAACGGCAACGGGCACCGCGCGAACGGCAACGGGCGTAGCGCCAACGGCAACGGCGAGGGAGCCGCCGGCATCGACCGGAAGGTGATCGCCAAGGCGAAGTCGCGGCTCAACGGGCATGCGAACGGGAACGCGAACGGGAACGGCAACGGCGCCGCCACCGCCGACGAGGCGCGTCGCGTCGCGGCCGAGATCGGGAACGCGCTGCTGGTCGCTACCAGCATCGAGACCGCCCGCCACTCCGACGACGTCGAGCTGATCACGGGGGCCCTCTGCGACAAGCTGGAGATCGCCGGGAACCACCGCGACGACGTGCTCGCCGCCGCCCGCCTGCACGACATCGGCAAGGCCTCGATTCCGAGGGAGGTGCTGGATAAGCCCGGCCCGCTCGATCAGGACGAGTGGGACCTGATGCGCCAGCACACGCTGGTCGGCGAGCAGATCCTCGCCTCGGTGGACGAGCTGAAGGAGATCGCCCGCATGGTGCGCCACTCACACGAGCGCTGGGACGGGCGCGGCTATCCGGACGGGCTCTCCGGCGAGGAGATCCCGCTCGGCAGCCGGATCATCTTCTGCGCGGACGCCTTCCACGCCGTGCGCTGCGATCGTCCCTATCGCACCGGCCGCACCGCGGGCGCGGCTCTGGCGGAGATGAGTAGCTGCGCCGGGACGCAGTTCGACCCGCGGGTGGTCTCCAGCCTCGAGGAGGTCGTCCGCGAGCTGAGGATCGTCAGGCCTCGCGGCAAGAGCGTCCGCGCCTCCCGCCTGACTGCCCTCCTGCTGGTGCTCGCCTTCGGCGGAAGCGGCTCGGCGGTCGCCCGTACCGATCTGCTGCAGCCCACTCCCGCCGCCCCGGGGGCGGCCCCCGAGGTATCCGCAGGGACCCCACTCACCTGCGAGTCGGCAGAGTGCGCCTCGATCTTCGGGGCGACGCTGCTCGAGCAGATGCGCGCGCTGGGCCTGGTCAACCCGCAGCAGCTCGGGTTCCCCCTCGGCCTGACGCCGGCCGGGCTGCGGAACGGTTCCTCGCGCGCCGGCACGCCGGCGCAGGGAGACGTCGGCGACAAGGGCGCCCGCGGTGGCGACGGGGCTTCCGGCGGCGCCGGCGATCAGGGCCAGAGCGGCGGCAGCGGCCAGGGAAGCGGCAGCTCGCCCGGCGATTCAAGCGGCGGCCAGGGCAGCTCCGGCGTCGGCCAGGGTCAGGGCGGCGGCCAGGGTCAGGGCAACGG
>JBOGZI010000171.1:0-6300 GCA_050697275.1 Solirubrobacterales bacterium
TGGGCAAGTACCACCCGCACGGCGACTCGGCGATCTACGAGACGCTGGTGCGGATGGCGCAGGAGTTCTCCCTGCGCTACCCGCTGGTCGACGGCCAGGGCAACTTCGGCTCGATCGACGACGACCCGCCGGCCGCGATGCGCTACACCGAGGCGCGGCTCGGCCCCCTCGCGACCGAGATGCTCCGCGACATCGACGCGGACACGGTCGACTTCGGTCCGAACTACGACGAGTCGACCCGGGAGCCGCTGCTCCTCCCCGCGCGCTTCCCGAACCTGCTGGTCAATGGCGCCGCCGGGATCGCGGTCGGGATGGCGACCAACATCCCGCCGCACAACCTGCGCGAGGTGATCGGTGCGGTCAACGCCTTCATCGACGACCCCGAGATCGACCTCAAGGGGCTGATGAAGAACGTCAAGGGGCCGGACTTCCCCGGCGGCGGCACGATCATGGGCCTGGAGGGGATCCGCGACGCCTACGCCTCGGGCCGAGGCTCGATCAAGATCCGCGCCAAGGCGCACGTCGAGCCGCTCAAGGGGGGCAAGGAGGCGATCGTCGTCACCGAGCTCCCCTACATGGTCAAGAAGGGCGGCGAGGGCGGCCTGATCACCAAGATCGCCGACCTCGTGCGCGAGAAGAAGATCACCGGGATCTCCGACCTGCGCGACGAGTCCGACCGCTCCGGAATGCGCCTCGTGATCGAGCTGAAGCGCGGCGCCGACCCGCCGCCGGTCGTGCTCAACCAGCTCTACAAGCGCACCGCGATGCAGCAGAGCTTCGGGATCAACATGGTCGCGCTGGTCGACGGCGTCCCCAAGACGCTGAGCCTGCTCGAGCTGATCCGCGAATACGTCGGCCACCAGAAGGAGGTGATCACCCGGCGTACCCAGCACCAGCTCGCCCGGGCCGAGGCGCGCGCCCACATCCTCGAGGGGCTGCTGGTCGCACTCGACAAGCTCGACGCGGTGATCAAGCTGATCCGGGGCTCGGCGGACCCCGACGTCGCCCGCGACGGGCTGATCGACAAGTTCGGGCTCACCCGCCCACAGGCCCAGGCGATCCTCGACATGCGGCTGCAGCGCCTCACCGCGCTCGAGGCCGACAAGATCAAGCAGGAGCACACCGAGCTGCTCAAGCGGATCAAGAAGCTGCGGGCGATCCTCGCCGACGAGGTCAAGGTGCTGGCGTTGATCAAGGAGGAGCTGGCCGAGGTCGACGAGCGCTACGGGGACGTGCGCCGCACCGAGATCAGTGCCGCCGAGGGGGAGCTCGACATCGAGGACGTGATCGCCGACCAGCAGATGGTCGTCTCGCTCACCGCCTCCGGCTACGCGAAGCGCCTTCCCCTGGCGACCTACCGCCAGCAGCGCCGCGGCGGCCGCGGGGTGATGGGGATGAACATGAAGGAGGGCGACTACATCGAGCACCTCCACGTCTGCTCGACCCACGACTACCTGCTCTTCTTCACCAACAAGGGCAAGGTCTACCGCCTCAAGGTCTACGAGCTGCCCGAGGGGGCCAGGACGGCGAAGGGCAGGGCGCTGGTCAACGTGCTGCCGCTCGCCGACAAGGAGCGGGTGATGGCGGTGATCCCGACCCGCGACTTCTCCGAGGGCAAGTACCTGGTCTTCGCGACCAAGAACGGGATGATCAAGAAGACGCTGTTCAAGGACTACGACACCAACATCAAGGCCGCCGGCCTGGTCGCGATCAAGATCCGCAAGGGCGACGAGCTCGTCCAGGTCCGCCAGACCTCGGGCAAGGAGGACATCATCATGGTCTCCAAATCCGGTCACGCCGCCCGCTTCAACGAGAAGCTGGCGCGGCCGATGGGCAGGGGCACCTCCGGGGTGAAGGGGATGAACGTCTCCGACAAGGGCAACCAGGTCCTCCAGCTCGCCGTCGCGCGCGACGAGGACGAACTGCTCGTGGTCACCGAGAACGGCTACGGCAAGCGCGCCCCGATGTCCGAGTACCCCGTCAAGGGCCGCGGCACCAAGGGAGTGCTGACGATCAAGTTGACCACCAAGAAGGGAGCGCTGGCGGGCGCCCTGATCGTCCGCGAGCACCAGGAGATCATCTTCATCTCCCAGCACGGCATGGTGCAGAGGACGGCCGTCAAGGGGATCTCGCGGATGGGGCGGGCCACCCAGGGGGTCAGGGTGATGAACCTGAAGTCGGCCGATCGGGTGAGCGCCGTGGCGCTGGTGGTCGAGTCGGCGAACGGCGACGGCGACGGGGCGAGCGCCGAGACGCTGGAGGAGGGCGCGCCGTCGGCCAAGGACGTGGAGCGCGAGGCAGCAGCCGCCGAGGCCGCCGGGGACGGCAAGGCGAAGGTGACCGCGAAGAAGAAGCCCGCCGCGAAGAAGAAGGCCGCCGCGAGGACCCGCTCCTCGGGCGGCTCAGCGAGCAAACGAGCTAAGCCCGCGGCGAAGAAGAAGGCCGCCGCGAAGAGGAAGCCCGCGGCGAGGAAGCGCAAGCGCTAGGCCGTGACCAGGTACTGCTCCCAGGCCCGCGGGGTCCTGGGTGCCGCGATCCGGATGAAGACGGTCGGCCCGGGCGGCCGGGGGTGCCGCTTCGGGTGCATCCTCACCTCGCGGGGAAGCCGGTTCCCCTTCTTGCGGTTGCAGGGCGCGCAGGAGGCGACGATGTTCTCCCAGACGGACTCGCCGCCGCGGCTTCGGGGGATGACGTGGTCGACCGTGAGGCTCGGCCGGCTGCTGCCGCAGTACTGACAGGTCCACTCGTCACGGGCGAGGACGGCCTTGCGGGTGATGCGGCGGCGGTGGATGTCCCGGGGGACGCGCACGAAGGTGATCAGCCGGATCACCTCGGGACGGTCGAGCCGCATCGTCTCGGAGCGCAGCACCCCGTCGCCGTGCTCGAGCACCTCGGCCTTCTCCTTGAGGATCAGGACCAGCGCGCGGCGCACCGTGCAGACGTTGAGCGGCTCGTAGCTCGCGTTGAGGACCAGCACCCGCCCGCGCGTCAGGCGCCGGGCGGCGGCTACCGCAATCTCCGCATCCACCTCCCCGTTCTGGGAGGGCAGATGGCCATTCGTCGACCCGCGGCCGTTGACCGGCGCGGCTGCGCGCTTGGGGACCGCCCCTTTGCCCATGTCCCGGGCAAGGATAAAGGAGCGCTCGCCCCGTCAAGGGCCTAGGGCGCCGACCCGCCGGGCACCCCTTGCTGGGGCCCGGTCGGATAACTGCCCAGCAGGCGCACGCTCTCGGCCTTGGTCCGGAGCGTCTCGACCGCCTCGCCGACCCGGTTCTCGCTCACCGCGCCCTCGATATCGAGGAAGAACATGTAGCGGCCGAGGCCGCGCCGCAGGGGACGTGACTCGATCCGGATCAGGTTCACCTCCCGGTCGGAGAAGGCCTTGAGCGCCTCGACCAGGGCGCCGGGCCGGTCCTCCCCGAGCTCCGAGAAGACCAGCGAGGTGCGCCACGGCCCCTCCCCCTCCGCCTCGGTGCCGGCGGGCGCCACCCAGACGAAGCGGGTGACGTTGTCGGGGGCGTCCTCGACGCCGTCCTCGAGCACGGCGCAGCCGTAGAGCTCCGCGGCGGAGGCGGCCCCGAGGGCCGCCCAGGGCTCCTGGTGCTCGCTGACCAGGCGCACCGCCTCCGCGGTGCTCGCCGCCGCCCTCACCTCAGCGCCAGGCAGCCGCTCGCGGATGAAGTGGGCGCACTGTGCGCTCGCCTGCGGGTGGGAGAGGACCACCTCGATCTCGTCCAGGGAGAGGGGCTCCCTTGCGATCAGGCAGTGGCGGATCGGCAGGTCGTGCTCCCCGACCAGGGTGACGCCGTCGGCGTCGAAGGCGAGCGTGTCGAGGGTGGCACTGACCGCACCCTCGATCGAGTTCTCGAAGGGGACGAGGGCACGGTCGGCCTCGCTCGCCTGGACCGAGATGATCGCCGCGTAGACCGACGGCTGGGGAACGGCGTCGACCTCGGCGCCGCCGACCGCCTCGCGCAGAGCGTCCTCGGTGAAGGTGCCTCGGGGTCCGAGGTAGGCGACCCGCAGGCTCACTCGGTCGCGGAGCCGAAGATGACCGTGTAGGAGGCCTGGTTGTTGTCCGTCACCTGCTCGCCTGGCACCGGCTCGACCAGCACCTCCACCTGGACCTCGGTGCCGGGCTGAGGCAGGGTGGAGATCGGAAGGGCCACCGAGCCCGACTCGCCGGGGGCCAGCTCCTCGATCGTCTTGGCGAGCTCCTCGCCGTTCAGGGTCACCACCACCCTGATCCCGCCCTCGTCGGCCTCGCCCTGGTTCTGCACCGACACCTCGACCTCGCGGGCGTCGTCGGGAACCTCGGTCGTCGCGTCCGGGCTCAGGGTGACGTCGCCGACGTCGACCTGCTCGAGGCCGAGGCCACGCGTACCGGAGACCTCCTCGCCGCCGGTGACCCCGGAGAGCTTCTCGACGATCGTGGTCTGGTCGAGGTACTCCGTCGCCTCCGGCCCCTCCGGCATGAAGTTGCCCGCCGGCAGGCTGGGAGCCTCGACGCCCTCGTCCTCGAGCACGGCGGTGATCTCCGGCGAGCCGACCTGGCCCCAGAGGATGTCGCTGGCGTAGAGCGAGCCCATCTGGGCGGTGATCGCCTCGGTCGCGTCGGCGGTCTCGCGGTCCGCGGTCGCCCGCCCGACGTTCTCGGCCATCACCTGGAGGGCATCGCGGCGAAGCTTGAGCGAGAGGGTGACCGCGCTCTGGGCCTCCCTCATCTGATCCGGCGTGCCGATGTTCTCCGCTCGGTCGAGCAGCGACTGCGACGCGCCGCGCAGGCTGCTGATGCTCTGCTCGAACTCCTGCTCGGTGGCCCCACCCGGGCTGTCGACCAGGTCGAAGAACTCCGAGCCGCGCTGCTCGGACTCCTGCATGATCGTGCTCACGTCCTGGGCGTAGTTGCGCAGCGCCCGGTCCGACCTGGCCTCGAGGCAGCCGCGCACCCCGAGGACGAGGAGGATCAGGAAGCCGATCCCGACGCCGACCGCGATCAGCCGGCGGATCAGGAACTGCTGGCGCCGCCGCTCCGCCCCGCCGAAGCGGCGGCGGGGCGCCTCCGGCTCCTCCGGGAAGGGCGGCGGCTGCCGCTGAGACTGCTCTTGCTCTTCGTCCAGGAACGCCACGAGGCGGTCAGTATGAAGGGGCGGGCGAGACCGCGCGACGTTGGTGGGTCCCGCCCTGCACGCAGGGCGCCGGCGGGGTGGGCGCGAGGTTGGCTGCGCCTGACACGCGCCCGGCCCGGCAGGAGGCGGGTCGTCCGCGTGGAATCTGGGGTGGCCATGGTTGGAGAGCGAGTCCTGGGCAGATTCCTGATCGAGGAGAAGATCGGAAGCGGCGGCTTCGGCACCGTCTACAGGGCCTGGGACGAGCGCCTGCAGCGCCCGGTCGCGGTGAAGGCGATCGAGCGGCAGGAGGGCGCGCCGCGCGTCACCCGCGAGGCTCAGGCGGTCGCCCGGCTCGCCCACCGCAACATCGCCACCCTCTACGAGCTGGCCGCTCAGGGCAATCACGCCTTCCTCGTCTCCGAGCTGATCGAGGGGGAGACGGTGCGTGCTCTCGGCCGCCGCGGCGAGCTCACCGACCGGGTGGTGGCGGAGGTCGGTGCCGATGGGGCCGCGGCCCTGGCCCACGCGCACCGGCACGGGGTGGTCCACCGGGACGTGAAGCCCGAGAACATCCTGGTCGCGCCGGGGGAGGCGAAGCTGGTCGACTTCGGGATCGCCAGGATCTCCGGGGAGCGAAGCCTCACCGCGACCGGGGCGGTCGTCGGCACGCTCGCCTACATGGCGCCGGAGCAGGCCGACGGGCTGCGGCCGGGACCGGCCGCCGACGTCTACTCGCTGGCCCTGACCCTGTACGAATCCTTCTGCGGCGAGCACCCGCTGCTGCGCCAGGGCCCGGCGGCGACAGCTCGGGCGATCGGGGAACCGGTTCCGCCGCTCGGCGGCGTGCGGCTCGAGCTGCCCGAGCAGCTGACCGAGACGATCGACGCCTGCCTCGACCCGGACCCCGAGCGGCGCCCGCTCGCCTCCGAGCTCGAGGCGGCGCTCAACGCCCACGCCCCCCAGCTCGACGGAGCGCCTCTGCCGCCAGTCGAGGGCCCCGGGGAGGAGGGCCCGCCCCTCCGCCGTCCGCTTCCGCTCGCCCGCCTCGCGCCGGCGCTCGGGATAGGGGCGCTCACCGCCGTCGGCCTGATCGCCTCGGCCGCGCCGGCGGTCCTACTCGCCGGGGCGCTCCTGGCCGGGGCGCTGGCGCTCGCCCGCCCGCGTCCCGCCCTGGCGATCGGGGCCGCCC
>JBOGZI010000172.1:0-15017 GCA_050697275.1 Solirubrobacterales bacterium
ACCGCGAGCAGGAGGTCGAACGGCCCCTGGAAGACCTCGAGGTCGAGGTCGAGCTGCGACACGGCCGTCACCGGCCCCACCTTAGACGCAGAGCCGGAAGCCGTTACCTGGCGCCTATTCCCATCGCCGAGCGCACCTCGGCGAGCGTCTCGCTCGCGATCGCGCGCGCCTTCTCGGCGCCGGCGGCGAGGGTCGCCTCGAGCGCCGCCTCGTCGGGGCGAAGCTGCTCGTAGCGCTCGCGGACCGGGGCGAGGTAGTCGACGACCGCGTCGGCGACCGCGGCCTTGAAGTCGCCGTAGCCGGACCCGTCGAACTCGGACTCGATCTCGTCCATCGGCGTCCCGCGGGCAACCGAGAGGATCTCGATCAGGTTGGCGATTCCCTCCTTACCCTCGCCGCGGCGGACCTCCGAGCCCGAGTCGGTGACGGCGCTCCGGATCTTCTTGCCGACGGTCTCGGGCTGGTCGAGGACGAACACCGTCCCCTGCTGGCTTCCCCCCGTCGTCGCCATCTTGTTCTCGGGGTGCTGCAGGTCCATGATCCGGGCGCCGACCTCGGGAATCCGGTGCTGGGGCTCGACCAGGTGCTCGCCGAACCGCTCGTTGAAGCGGCGGGCGATCTCGCGCATCAGCTCGACGTGCTGGCGCTGGTCCTCGCCGACCGGGACCGTGTCCGCCTTGTAGGCGAGGACATCGGCCGCCTGCAGCACCGGGTACAGGAAGAGCCCCGCGGAGACGAGCTCGCGCTGCTTCTCCGACTTCTCCTTGAACTGGGTCATCCGGTTGAGGTCGCCGTGGGCGGTGAGGGCGCACAGCAGCCAGGTGAGCTCCGCGTGCTCGCGGACGTCCCACCGGCCGAAGAGGATCCATCGCACCGGGTCGAGCCCGGCGGCGATCAGGATCGCGGCGGTGTCGTGGACGTTCTGCCGCAGGGTGGTCGGATCCCAGGGAACGGTGATCGCGTGCAGATCCACGATGCAGTAGATCGCCGGGTCGCCGCGCTCCTGGCCCTCGACGTACTGGCGGATCGCCCCGATGTAGTTGCCGAGGTGCTTTCGCCCGGTGGGCTGGATGCCGCTGAAGATGCGCACGGCCGCAGCCTACGAGTCAGACGAGCTCGGCGGCGCCCGCGACCCCGGCGGGCTCGGGCTCCGGATGGCGCGAGCACTCGCCCGCGGTGGCGGCTCGGGGCGCGTGAAGCTCCTCGTCCACGCGCCTCGGGTTCTGGATCCCGAACGCGGCGATCACCCCGCCGACGATCATCAGGATCGCGCCGACCAGGATGCCGAGATGGAAGCCGTCCTCGGCGGCGCCCGTCGCCACCTGCTCGACCCGCTCGGCCTCCGCCGGCGGCAGCCCCTCGGTGTCGGGAGCGGGCAGCGGGTCGGCCTTGGCGTCCTCGATCGCCTGCCGGCCCTGCGGCGAGAGCGTGGCGCCCTCCAGCTCTCGGTCGATCGTTGATCCGAACTGTCCGGAGATCAGGGCGCCGAGCACCGCGATCGCGAGCAGGCCGGCGACCCGTGAGACCCCGTTGTTGATCCCGGAGGCGACGCCGGCATGGCGCTCCTCGACGGAGTTGAGGGCTGTCGCGGTCAGGGGCGCGACGGTCGCCGCCAGCCCGAGCCCGAAGAGCA
Source organism: Solirubrobacterales bacterium (assembly GCA_050697275.1). Taxonomy (GTDB): domain Bacteria; phylum Actinomycetota; class Thermoleophilia; order Solirubrobacterales; family 70-9; genus JBOGZI01. Next base: position 1,634 of record JBOGZI010000172.1, read on the forward strand.
CGACCCCGGGCAGCACCTCGGTGAGGTAGTTCGGGCTGGCGTCCAGGCCCACCAGCAGAAGCAGTCCCCCGCCGGCGACGATCGGACCGATCGCCATCGGCAAGCGAGGCCCGGTGCCGGTGGCGATCTTCCCGAAGTACGGCGAGAGCAGGAAGAGCAGCACCGAGATCGGCGTGGTCGCAAAGCCCGCCTCGAGCGCCGAGTAGCCCGCGGTCTGCTGCAGGAAGAGGGTGACGAAGAACATCGCCCCGATCAGGCCCGCGTAGACGACCAGCGTCTCGAGGTTGGTAACCGCGAAGTTGCGGACCCGGAAGAGGGAGAGGTCGAGCACGGGGTGATCCATTCGCGACTCCCAGAAGAGGAAGGCGCTGAACAGCACTATCCCGGCGATCAGCGGCACGAACACGACCGGGTCGCCCCAGCCGTGGGTCGGCTGCTGGATCAGCGCATAGACCGGGCCGCCCAGCCCGGCGGCCGACATGGCGATGCCGGGCCAGTCGATCCGGCGGTCCGCCTGCGGGTCGGAGCTCTCCTGCACCGCCTCCCAGGCGAGCAGGAGGGTGAGCGCGATCAGCGGCACGTTGATCCAGAAGATCGCCCTCCACGAGACGGCGTCCACCAGAGCGCCGCCGCCCGCCGGGCCGATCACCGTCGCGATCCCGCTCCAGGCGGTCCAGGTGCCGATCGCCTTTCCCCGCTCGGCCCCTTCGAAGGTGGCGGCGAGGATCGCCAGCGAGCCGGGCACCAGCAGGGCGCCCGCGAGCCCCTGCAGCGCCCGCCCCGCGATCAGGACCTCGCTGTTCGGCGCGAGCGCGCAGATGATCGAGGTGATCGCGAAACCGACAAGGCCGAGCATGAAGAGCCGGCGGCGACCGAACTGGTCTCCGAGCGAACCGCCCACCAACATCAACGCGACCAGCGCCAGCAGATACGCCTCCACGACCCACTGCTGATCGGCGAGCCCGGCGTCGAGATCCTCCGAGAGCGCCGGCAGCGCGACGTTGACGACCGTGCTGTCGAGGAAGACGATCGTCGAGCCGAGGATGGTGGCGACGAGCGTGAGTAGGTTGCGGCGCCGCTCCGACAAGACCGATCGAGTCTACGGAGTGGGCGGAGCCGGCCGCGATCGCCCCTGGCTACGGCGCCGGTGGCTCGCGGAGCTGCTGGGCGGCCGTGAAGAAGCTCCGCCGGGCCAGCGTGGTCGCCATCAGGGCTGCGATCGACACCGAGCCGAGCAGGGCGTAGAGGAGGATCAGCTGGAGCCGGACGGCGTCGGTGGGATCGGCGCCCGCCAGCAGCATCCCGACCATGGTGCCCGGGAAGAAGATCAGGCCGGTGGTCTTGGTCGAGTCGACCAGGGTGATCATCCCCGAACGCAGGCTGCGCCGGACGATCGGCTCCACCGCCTGCGAGCCGGTCGCCCCCAGCGCCAGGGTCGCCTCGATCTGGCGGGCGGAGTCGGTGACATCCTGCCCCAGCCGGTTGAGCGAGACGGCGGCCGCGGTCATCGAGTTGCCGACCACCATGCCCCCGATCGGGACGAGGAAGCGCGGGGTCGCCTCGATGATCCCCAGGGCGATGACCAGCCCCAGCGTTCCCGTCGCGGCGAGGGCGAGGGCGCCGAGCAGCGGCCAGAAGGCGTCCGGCACCAGCTCCGCGCGGTGGCGGGCGGTGAAGGCCCCGAAGACCACCATCACCCCGATCAGCGCGACCACCAGCGTCAGGCTGTCCTCGTCGAAGATCAGCTGGATCACGTAGCCGATCGCGGTCAGCTGGATGAAGGAACGGACCACGGCGATGCCGATGTCCTCCTCGAGTCCCGCCCGATTCCAGCGCGAGGCCACCACCGCGATCACGACCAGCACGAGCGCCGCCGCGACCTCGCCGAGGCTGACGTCGATCGAGGAGCTCACGCCGCCGGCACCTCCGCCGCGGGACCCTGCGCGATCACGCGGCCCGCCTCGATTCGCACCACGTAGCCGGCGAGCCGCCGCGCCTGCTCGGCATCGTGGGTGACCAGCACCAGCGAGATCGAGGTCCGCGCGTGAAGCTCTCTCAGGGTGGCCTCGACGGCGTCCCGCGCCCGCTCGTCGAGCGCGGAGGTCGGCTCGTCGAGCAGCAGCACGCGGGGGTCGAGGGCCAGGGCGCGGGCGAGCATCACCCGCTGCTGCTCCCCGACCGAGAGCTTGGCGGCGTCGCGGCTCTCGAAGTCCGGGTCGAGGCCGGCCAGCTCGAGGCAGCTGCGGGTGTCGAAGCTGCGCCCCGCGAGCCTCGGACCGTAGGCGATGTTGTCGTGGACCGTGCCATCCAGCAGCGCCGGCAGCTGGGGCACCAGGCTGACCTCGCGGCGCAGGGCGAGCGGGTCCCGCTCCCGCACGTCGACTCCCTCGTAGAGCACCCTGCCGGTGTCGGGATCGGCGAGCCGGTTGAGCAGCCGGAGCAGGGTCGACTTGCCGCTCCCGGAGGGTCCGGTGACGCAGCTCGCGCCGACCGGGAGGTGCATGTCGATCTCGCTCAGCACGACGTCTCCCCCGCGGGAGTAGGTGACGCTCTCCAGCTCGAACAGCACGGACCGATTATCCGATCCCTCCATCCGGAGCAGCGCATAATCGGTGCCGTGGCCGATCCGAAGCCTACCCCCGAGCTCGAGGCTGCCCCGCCCGAGGCGATGCCCCGGCGCCTGCAGCCGATGCTGGCGCGGATGGCGCCGCTCCCCCGCGACGAGGAGGAGTGGGCCTTCGAGATCAAGTGGGACGGAGTGCGCGTGCTCGGCTACGCGGACCACGGCGAATGGTGCATGCAGAGCCGCCGGGTCGAGGACGTCACCGCTCGCTACCCGGAGCTCGAGCCGATCGCCGCGCAGCTCTCGGACCATGGCGCCGTGCTCGACGGCGAGGTGGTGGCGCTCGATCCGAAGGGCAGGCCCAGCTTCCAGCTGATCCAGCGGCGCATGGGGCTCACCTCGGCGGCCGCGATCAAGTCGCGCGCCCGCGACACCCCGGTCGACTACATGATCTTCGACCTCCTTCACCTCGACGGCCGCTGCGTCCGGGACCTGGTCTATCCGGAGCGGCGCGAGCTGCTCGAGGGGCTCGGGCTCGAGGGAGCGCGCTGGCACACGCCCCGCTACCACCTGGAGGGAGGGCTGGACCTGTTCGAGGCGGCGCGGCGGCAGGGACTCGAGGGTGTGGTCGCAAAGCGGCTAGACAGCCCCTACCGGCCCGGCAAGCGCAGCGGCGAGTGGATCAAGGCGCGCGTCTGGCGCCAGCAGGAGTTCGTGATCGGCGGCCACATCCCGGGCGAGGGAAAGCGCGCCGAGCGGGTCGGCTCGCTGCTGGTCGGCTACTACGACAAGCGCGCCTCGGAGCTGAAGCCCGCGGAGAAGCAGCGGCTGATCTTCGCCGGCGGCGTCGGGACCGGGTTCAGCGAGGAGCTGCTCTCGGAGCTGTCGCAGGCGCTTCGGCGGCGACGACGAAAGACGAGTCCGTTCGACGTGGGGGGCCCGCGCGGCCCGAAGGCGAAGCGGGCGGCCTGGTGCAGGCCCGAGCTGGTCGGGGAGGTCTCCTGGACCGAGTGGACCAAGGACGGCACGCTTCGCCAGCCCGCCTTCAAGGGGATGCGGGACGACAAGCACCCCCGCGAGGTCGTGCGCGAGCGGTAAGGGGCGAAATCGGCGGCGTTGGCGCCTTACCGACCGACGTGGGTGGGAAAGGCGCCAACAATGAGTTTCCGGCCAGATCACGGTCTAGGAGGCATGGGCGCAATCCGCCGCCCGGTTCGGAGACCCTCGCCAGGGGTAATCTCAGTGGTGTCGAAGGGACCTCCAGGAAGGCTGGTGATCAGGCTTGGCTAGAGCGATATGGAGCGGTTCGATCAGCTTCGGGCTGCTCAACGTGCCCGTGAAGCTCTACAGCGCCGTCTCCAAGCAGACGGTGCGCTTCAAGGAGCTGCGCGAGGGCGACGGCTCGCGCGTCCGCCACCAGCGCGTGGCCGAGGCCGACGGCAAGGAGGTCCCCTACGAGAAGATCGTCAAGGGCTACGAGTACGCCCCCGACCAGTACGTTGTCCTCACCCGCGACGAGCTCGCCGAGCTCGACCCGAAGAAGACCCGGGCGATCGAGATCCAGGACTTCGTCGATCTCGACGAGATCGATCCGATCTACTTCGAGCAGCCCTACTATCTCGGCCCCGACAAGGGCGCCGAGAAGGCTTACGCGCTGCTGGTCGAGGCGATGAAGCAGGCTCGCAAGGTGGCGATCGCCCGCTTCGTCCTCCGCAACAAGGAGCACCTCGCCGCGATCCGGCCGATGGACGACGTGCTGGCGATGGCGACGATGCGCTTCCACGATGAGGTGACGCCGCCGAATGAGCTCGACGGCGACGTCTTCGAGGAGGCGAAGCCGAAGAAGCCCGACAAGCGCGAGCTCGAGATGGCCAAGCAGTTGATCGAGTCGCTCTCGAGTGATTTCGATGCCGACAAGTACCGCGACGAGTACCGCGAGCAGCTGCTCGACCTGCTCGAGCGCAAGGCCGAGGGCAAGGAGGTGGTCAGCGCGCCGAGCGAGGAGCCCGAGCCGACCAAGGCCCCCGACCTGATGGCCGCCCTCGAGGAGAGCCTCTCCGCGGTGCGGGGCGAGGAGGCCGAGGCGAAGTCCGACGGAAAGCGCGACGGCGCCCGCAAGTCCAAGTCGAAGCCGAAGGCGAAGGGCAAGTCGTCCTCCCGCTCGAAGAGCCCCAAGTCGCGCTCCAGCAACGGCCGCAAGAGCGGCTCGCGCAAGAAGAGCAAGGCGCGCGGCTAGCGGCGCAGAGTTGCCAAGCTCCAAGAACCCTCGCCCGATGGCCGCGGACGCGAAACGGAGCAGCCATCAGGAGGTGGTGGTCGGCCGGCGCAAGCTGAAGCTGACCAACCTGGACAAGGTCCTCTACCCGAAGACGGGAACCACCAAGGCCGAGGTGATCGACTACTACGCGCGCGTCGCCGAGCTGCTCCTCCCCCACCTCAAGGGCCGGCCACTGACCCTGAAGCGATACCCGGACGGAGTGGACGGCTTTCATTTCTACGAGAAGAACTGCCCCAAGCATCGCCCCGACTGGGTGAGGACGACGCCGGTCTACGTCGACCGGCGCGCCGGTGAGATCGACTTCTGTATGTGCGAGAACCGCGCCACCCTGGTCTGGCTCGCGCAGCTGGCCGCGCTGGAGCTCCATCCCTCGCTCTCCAAGGCGACGCGGATCGAGCAGCCGACGGTGCTCGCCTTCGACCTCGACCCCGGCAAGCCCGCGGCGCTGCTCGAGTGCTGCCACGTGGCGCTGCGCGTTCGCAAGCTGTTCGCCGAGCTCGAGCTCGAGTGTTTCCCCAAGGTCTCCGGAGGCAAGGGCCTGCAGGTCTACGTCCCGCTCAACACGAAGGTCACCTACGAGCAGACCTCCCCCTTCGCCAAGGCAGTTGCCCAGCTGCTCGAGCGGGAGACCCCGAAGCAGGTCGTCTCGAAGATGGCCAAGGCGCAGCGCCGCGGCAAGGTCTTTGTGGACTGGAGCCAGAACCACCAGAAGAAGACGACGATCGCCGTCTACTCGCTGCGGGCACGCGAGCGGCCGACCACCTCGATGCCGCTGCGATGGGGCGAGGTCGAGCGCGCCGTGAAGCGCAAGGACGCCGAGCACCTCCGCTTCGAGATCCCGAACGCGGTCAAGCGGGTGGAGAAGGAGGGCGATCTCTTCGAGCCTGTCCTGAAGCTGCGCCAGAAGCTCCCCGCCCTGGACGGCCTTCCGGGGGGATGACCTCAGACACCGGCAAGTCGGCCTCCGAGAACGCGGCGAGCCCGGCAGAATCCGGGGGGTGGCAGCGGACACCACCCAGGACGCCGGTGACGCCTCTGTCCTCACGGGGGACCGTCAACCTGCTCAACGGGGAACCCGAGGACCTGTCGAGCTACCGGGGCAGGATCGTGCTCGTCGTCAACACCGCCAGCGAGTGCGGCTTCGCCCCCCAGTTCGAGGGGCTCGAGGAGCTGTACGAGCGGAAGCGAGACGAGGGATTCGTGATCCTCGGCTTTCCCGCCGACGACGTCGCCCACCAGGAGCCGCGCTCCGACGAGGAGATCGCCCAGTACTGCAAGGCCAACTTCGGGGTGAGCTTCCCGATGTTCGAGAAGTCGAACGTCAAGCAGGACCCGGTCAATCCCGTCTTTCAGAAGCTCAACGCCGCCCTGGGAGAGCCCACCTGGAACTTCAACAAGTACCTGCTCGACCGTAAGGGCCGTCCGATCGGGCACTTCGAGGTTCAGGTCGAGCCCGACGATCCCGGGCTGATCTCCGCGATCGACCGCGAGCTGAAGTCCTAGCTCTCTAGCCGAGAGGCTGGCGGACGACCGGTCGCCGGTTGGCGGCGACCTCGTCGAGCCGGCGGACCGGCGTCGTGTAGGGAGCGTTGCGGGCGGTCTCCGGATCCCGCTCGGCCTCACCGAGGATCTCCTCGATCGCCTCCGCGAAGGAGTCGAGGGTCTCACGGGTCTCCGTCTCGGTGGGCTCGACCATCAGCGCCTCGTCCACCAGCAGGGGGAAGTAGACGGTCGGGGGGTGCATGCCGAAGTCGAGCAGCCGCTTCGCGATGTCCAGGGTGTTGATTCCCAGCTCCTTCTTAGCGGGCGCCCCGGAGAGGACGAACTCGTGCATGCAGCGGCGATCGAAGGCGACCGGCAGCCGCCGCCCCGCCGTCCCCTCGCCGAGCCGCGCCAGCAGGTAATTGGCGTTCAGCACGGCGGTCTCCGAGGCCTCTGCAAGGCCATCGGAACCGAGGCTGAGGATGTAGGCGTAGGAGCGGACGAAGACCCCGAAGTTCCCCTGGAAGCCCCGCAGCCGGCCGATCGACTTGGGCCGGTCGTAGTCGAGGTCGAAGCTGGGCTCCGACCCGTTCGAGCCCTCGCGGCGGACGACCTGCGGGCGAGGCAGAAACGGCTCGATCCGCTCGGAGACCGCGATCGGCCCCGCCCCGGGGCCGCCGCCGCCGTGCGGCTGCGAGAAGGACTTGTGGAGGTTGACGTGGACGATGTCGAAGCCCATGTCGCCCGGCCGGGAGCGGCCCATGACCGCGTTCAGGTTGGCGCCGTCGTAGTAGAGGGTGCCGCCGGCCTCGTGGACGATCGACGCGATCTCGGAGATGTCCTGGTCGAACAGGCCGAGGGTGTTCGGGTTGGTCAGCATCAGGCAGGCGGTCCCCTCATCGGCCTTCGAGCGGAGGTCCTCGAGGTCGATGCCACCGCGGTCGTTGCTGGCCAGCTTCACCGCGTCGTAGCCGGCCATGGTCACCGTCGCCGGGTTGGTGCCGTGGGCCGTGTCCGGGATCAACACCCGGCGGCGCTCCTCGCCGCGATCCGCGTGGTAGGCGCGGGTCAGCAGCAGGCCGGCGAGCTCGCCGTGCGAGCCAGCGGAGGGCTGCAGACTGACATGAGGCAGGCCACAGATCTCCGCCAGGGACTCGGAGAGCAGCCACATCAGCTCGAGAGCGCCCTGGGCGCGCCGCGGATCCTGCGCCGGGTGCAGGCGGGCGTGCCCCGGGAGCGCCGCCACCCGCTCGTTGAGACGGGGGTTGTGCTTCATCGTGCAGGAGCCGAGCGGGTAGAAGCCCGTGTCGAGGTCGAAGTTCCGGCGCGAGATCCGGTTGTAGTGCCGGACGATCTCCGGCTCGGAGACCTCGGGCAGCTCGGCCGGCTTCTCCCGAAGGAGCGTCTTCGGGATCAGCTCCTCCAGCGGCGGCTCGGGCACCTCCGCCGCCGGCAGCGTCGCGGCTCGCCGGCCCTCGACCGAGCACTCGAAGATCGTCACCGCCCGGTCCCGCTGCATCGGGGTCTCGGTCAGCTCGGGCCCAGGGGCTCGCCCGTTGCCGCTCACGAGGTGACTCCCTCGGCGACCCTCTGACCGCGAAGCTCTGTCACGGCACCACCGAGCACGTCGGCGAGGCGGTCGATGTCGGCACGGGAGCGCCGCTCGGTGAGCGCGACGAGCAGCCCCTCGTCGTGCTCGGGGTAGTCGCGGCCGAGCTGATAGCCGGCGCCGATCCCCTCCGCCGCGCAGCGCTCCAGCACGGCCGGGACGGGCGCCTCGAGCCGCAGCCCGAACTCGCGCACCACAGGCGCCTCGTGGAGTAGCTCGACGCCGTCGAGCGCCGCGAGCTTCTCGCGCGCATACGCGGTGCGACGGACCAGCAGCTCCCCCAGCTCGAGGAAGCCGCTCTTGCCGAGCCAGGCCAGGTGGACGATCCCCGCCAGCGCGTTGAGCGCCTGGGCGGTGCAGATGTTGTGGGTCGCCTTCTCGCGACGGATGTGCTGCTCGCGGGTCTGCAGGGTGAGCACGAAGCCGCGGCGACCGTCGATGTCGGTGGTCTCGCCGGCGATCCGGCCGGGCATTCGGCGGAGGTGCTCCTCGGCGGCGCAGAAGAAGCCGAAGGAGGGCCCGCCGTAGTCGAGCCGGTTGCCGAGCGGCTGCCCCTCGCCGACGGCGACGTCGGCGCCGCACTCCCCCGGGGGCTTCAGCACCGAGAGCGCGATCGGATCGCAGGCGACGATCACCAGCGCCCCGCGCTCCTTCGCCGCGGCCGCCAGCGCCTCGACCTCCTCGACCGCGCCGAGGAAGTTGGGCTGCTGCAGGAAGACGGCGGCGGTCTGATCGTCGACCGCCTCGGCGAGCGCCGTCCCGTCGGTGACCCCGCCGGCCAGCGGGACCTCCACCAGCTCCGATCCGTAGCCGGCCGAGTAGGTGACCAGCGACTCGCGGCTGTGGGGGTGGACGCCGCGGGAGGCAAGCAGCTTCTTCCGTCCGGTCGCCCCGATCGCGAGATAGGCGGCCGAGGCGACCGCGGAGGGCCCCTCGTAGAGGGCCGCGTTCGAGACCGGCAGCCCGGTCAGCTCCGACATCCCGGTCTGGAACTCGAACATCGCCTGCAACCCACCCTGGGAGATCTCGGGCTGATACGGCGTGTAGGGCGTCAGGAACTCCGAGCGGCTGGTGATCGCGTCGACGATCGCGGGGACGTAATGGTCGTACATGCCGGCCCCGAGGAAGCTCGTCTCGGCCTCGGCGTGGGCGTTCCGCTCCGCCAGCGCGGAGAGCCGGTCGTAGACCTCGGTCTCAGGCTTGCCCTCGGGCAGCTCGAGCGGCCGGTCCAGGCGCAGATCGGCTGGGATGACCTCGAAGAGCTCGTCGATCGAGGAGGCTCCGACCGCCTCGAGCATCGCCTGGCGGTCGGCGTCGGTCGCTGAGGTGTAGCGGCTCACGGGCGATCCATCGTAGTCAGCGGGAACGATGGGGCCCCGGCAGGCGCGCGCTTCCCCGGCGGGTTGCTCAGTCGGAGTCCTCGAGCAGCTTGCGGTAGGCGGCGGCGTCGAGCAGGTCGTCCGCCTCCGAGGGGTCGGAGAGCTTCACTTTGACCATCCAGCCATCGCGATACGGGTCCTGGTTGATCTTCTCGGGGCTCTCGGAAATCGCCTCGTTCACCTCGGTGACCTCACCCGAGAGGGGCGCGTAGACGTCGGAGACGGCCTTCACGGACTCGACCTCGGCGTAGGCCTCGTCCTTCTTCACCTGCTTGCCGACCTCCGGCGGCTCGTAGAAGACCACCTCCCCGAGCGCGTCCTGCGCGTACCAGGTGATCCCGAAGGTGGCCTCCTCGCCCTCGACCCGAGCCCAGTCGTGCTCGGGGTGGTACCTGAGATCCTCGGGATAGCTCTCGTCCGCCATCGGGCGGAAACCTATCCCTCCTTGGAGTACAGCGGCGCCTTCCGCAGCTCGGCCGGTCGGCGCCTGCCCCGCACGTCGACCTCGAGCTCGGTCCCCGGCTCCGTCAGATCGGCCCGCACATAGCCCATCCCGATCCCGATCCCGAGCGACGGCGAGTGCGTGCCGCTGGTCACCTCACCCACCCTCTCGCCGCCGGCGAGGATGGGGTTTCCCTGCCGGGGGATCCCGGCCCCGGTGAGCACGAACGGAACCAGGAGCTCCTGCGGTCCCTGCTCGCGGATGCGCCCGCAGGCATCGGAGCCGATGAAGTCGGTCTCCTCCTTGACCGCCCAGCCGAGCCCGGCCTCGATCGGGCTCCGCTCCGTGGTCAGGTCGTTCCCGTAGAGGCAGTAGTTGACCTCGAGCCGAAGGGTGTCCCGCGCCCCAAGGCCGGCGGGAACGGCGCCGCCCTCCAGGAGCGCCTCCCAGAGGCCCCGCGCGGCCTCCGGAGCCAGCAGCACCTCGACCCCGTCCTCGCCGGTATAGCCGGTGCCGCAGACCAGCGCCCCGGCGCCGGCGAGCTCGAGCTCGGCGGCATGGAGGCGCGGCGGCAGCTCCCCGTCGGCGAGGGTGGAGACGATCTCCCTCGCCCGGGGGCCCTGCACGGCGAGCATCGCGAAGTCGTCGATCCGGTCGGTGACCTCCGCCTCGAACTCGGTGGCGTGGGCCTGGAACCACTCCAGGTCACGCTCGTGGTTGGCGGCGTTGGTGACGGTCAGGTAGCGGTCGTCGGTCAACCGGTAGCTGAAGAGGTCGTCGAGCACCCCGCCATCCCGCTGGCAGAGGCAGGAGTACTGGGCGCCCCCGAGCTCGATCCTGGCGGCGTCGTTGCTGAGCAGGCACTGGAGCAATTCCCCGGCGCCGGGCCCGGTCGTCTCGATCTCCCCCATGTGGGAGACGTCGAAGACGCCGCAGCCGCCGCGGACGGCGAGGTGCTCTGCCCCGATGCCCTCGTACTGAACGGGCATCTCCCAGCCCGCGAACGGGACCAGCTTCGCTCCCGCCTCCACGTGCGCCTCGTACAGCGGCGTCCTCTTCAGGCTCGCAGTCGCCACGTTCCGGACCCTAGTGGGTGCCGCGACGGCTACTCGCGCGGGTGGCGCGGCGGGGGGCCCCACCCCGAGGACATTCCCATACCGCAGGGGTGGGGGGCACCGCGGTGACAGGACCCGCGGGCCCAACGCTGGAGGAAGTCTTGGTTTTGGACTTCGGGGGGCAGTACAGCCAGCTGATCGCGCGCCGGATCCGCGATTGCGGCGTGTTCAGCGAGCTGCTTCCGCACGACATCCCGATCGAGCGGATCCGCGAGCGCGCGCCGAAGGCGCTCGTCCTCTCCGGCGGCCCGGCCTCGGTCTACGCCGACGCGGCGCCGCCGCTGCGCCCGGAGCTGCTCGAGCTCGGGATTCCCGTGCTCGGCATCTGTTATGGGATGCAGCTGATGGCGAAGGAGCTCGGCGGCCGCGTCGAGCAGGCGCCGGCGGGCGAGTTCGGCCGCACCTCGCTCACGCTCAGCGACGGCGGTGGGACGCTCCTCGCGGGCCTGCCCGCCGAGCAGCAATGCTGGATGAGCCACCGCGACACCGTGTTCGAGCCGCCCCCGGGCTTCGACGCGCTCGCCTCCAGCCCCGAGTCGCCGGTCGCCGCGTTCGAGGACCCCGCCCGCGCGCTCTACGGGATTCAGTTCCACCCCGAGGTCGTCCACACCCCGCACGGGACCGAGGTCCTGACCCGGTTCCTCCGCGAGATCGCCGGCGCCCGCGAGCGCTGGTCGCCGTCGTCGGTGATCGACGAGCAGGTCGCCGCGGTCCGGGCGCAGGTCGGCGACGCGCGCGCGATCTGCGGCCTCTCCGGCGGCGTCGACTCGGCGACCGCGGCGCTCCTCGTCCACCGCGCGATCGGCGACCGCCTCACCTGCGTCTTCGTCGACCACGGGATGATGCGCAAGAACGAGGCGGCGCAGGTGGTCGAGGCGTTCCGGGACCGGCTCGGGGTGAACCTGATCCACGTCGACGCGGCCGACCGCTTCCTCGGCCGCCTCGCCGGGGTCGACGACCCCGAGACGAAGCGGAAGATCATCGGCGAGGAGTTCATCCGCGTGTTCGAGGAAGAGGCGGCGAAGATCGAGGACGCGCGCTTCCTCGTCCAGGGGACGCTGTACTCGGACGTGATCGAGTCCGGCGGCGACGGCCGCGCCGCGGCGACGATCAAGTCCCACCACAACGTCGGCGGCCTCCCGGAGGAGATCGAGATGGAGCTGGTCGAGCCGCTCCGGGCGCTGTTCAAGGACGAGGTCCGCGCCGTCGCCGCCGAGCTCGGGCTTCCCGACCGGCTCGTCTGGCGCCAGCCCTTCCCGGGCCCCGGGCTCGCGATCCGGGTCGTCGGCGGGGAGGTCACCCGCGAGCGCCTCGACATCCTCCGCGAGGCCGACGCGATCCTCCAGGAGGAGGTCCGCGCCGCCGGCCTTTACCGCGAGCTGTGGCAGTCGTTCTGCGTCCTTCCCGTCGTCCGCTCCGTCGGCGTCCAGGGCGACGAGCGCTCCTACGCGTATCCGATCGTGATCCGCGCCGTCACCTCCGACGACGCGATGACCGCGGACTGGGCCCGCCTGCCCTACGACCTCCTCGAGCGCGCGTCTGCCCGGATCATCAACGAGGTCCGCGGCGTCAACCGCGTCACCCTCGATATCACCTCGAAGCCGCCGGGGACGATCGAGTGGGAGTGACGAGGCCCGCTGGGCGGCCAGGTGTCCTGACCGGCCAGGTGTCCTGACTTGTGCCCCTCAGAGGGCGTCAAGTCAGGACAGTCAATCCAACTGTGCGGAGCGTCAGCCTTCTGACCAAGCCGGTGGCCGGTGCCCCGAAGGGGGGATAACGTCGCCGTGATGACCCCCGATGTTCCCGACCGGCCGCGTTACCGGATCCCTGCGCCGGGCGTCGAGATTGCTCCGATCGTCGCCGTCGCCCTGATCGTGATCCTGAACTTCGTCGCGCCGGTGCGGTTTCTCCCGCTGGCCGTGTCCCTCGCGGTCGGGATCCCGTTGCTGGTCGTCGGGCTCGGGCTGTTCGTCTGGAGGCAGCCCCGAGCCGGCTGCCGCGGCAGTGGCCTAGGAGTAGCTGTCCCAGGCGAGCAGGTGCGGCATCGGGTCGACCGCGCGACCGCCGCGGTACCAGCGACCCGCCCAGAGCTCGAAGTGCAGGTGGCAGGTGGACGCATTCCCGGTGTCGCCGACGTAGCCGAGGAGCTGGCCCGGAGCGACCTTCTGCTTCTTGCGGACCACCGGCCGGCCGGTGAGATGCGCGTACATGTAGTCCTGGCGGAGCTTCTTGTAGCGGATCACCACGTAGTTGCCGGCGCGCGCATGCTTGGCGATGTAGACCACTCGCGCCCAGCTCACCGCGACGACCGGCTCGGCGCAGGCGGCCAGGATGTCGGCGCCGCGGTGGCCCCGCTTCGCCCCGAAGCCGTCGCCGAAGCTGTGCGCGCCGGGAACGGGGAAGACCTGGCCGGAGGGGGTCGTCGGAGCCGTCGGGGGGGTGGGCGCCGGGGTCGTCGGCGGCGGCGGCGTCGTCCCGCCGCCGGTCTGCGCGTGGGCGGTGCCGGCGCCGAGGGC
>JBOGZI010000173.1:0-3234 GCA_050697275.1 Solirubrobacterales bacterium
GCGCGGCCGCGACACCTACGGGGTTACCGCGGCGATGGTGGCGCGCGGAGCCCTGACCGCCGCGAGCAGCGGCTTCTCGGGCGCCGGCGCGCTGGCGCCCTCGCAGGCGTTCGAGCCGAGCTCCTTCCTCGAGGACCTCGACCGCTTCGGGATCGAATGGGAGGTCGAGGCGGCGGAGCGACCCGAGCAGGTGCGGGTTTGACGCCGATCGGCCTCGGCAGGAAGCGGCGCCGCGCGGTCAGCCTCGAGGAGGGGGCGGCGCCCGGGGCGGCGCGATGTCCCGCCTGCGGCGAGCCGTTCTTCGTCTGGGTCGAGACCGAGGGCTTCGGGCCGCGCGAGGACCAGCTGGTGGACCGCTGCGAGAACTGCGGCCTCGTGGCGACCCGCGACGCGGTGCCCTCGCCCGAGCAGGCCGCCTCGGAGCTGCTGGGCGCACCTTCCGGGAACGGAGACGGATCGCTTCGAGGAACGGGGCGGGAGGTCATGATCCGGGTCCGGAACGCCGCCAGCCTCCAGGCCTGGCTGGGCGCCGAGAACTGGGCGGCGCTGCGACCCGGCGAGAGCTCGATCAAGCCGACGCCGCGAGCGGCCGAGCTCCTGCTCGCGCGGCGCGGGCTCGAGGTGCGACGGATCCGGCCGCTGCCCGGCGCCGGGATCGCCTCGATGTGGCAGACACTGCTCAACCTGCTCACCTTCCATCGCGACTTCGCCACCGAGGCCTGCTCGGGCCGCCTGCGCCCCGGCGCCGGACGGGGCCTCGCCGCCTATCTGATCGACGCGGTGGTCACGGTGCTCGCCGCGGTGCCGACCGCGATCCTCGCCGTGCTGCTCGAGGGCGGGGCGACGCTCGCCCGGCGCGGCGGCGTGATCGAGCTGAAGATCGGGCCCGCGGAGGGACGCTAACCAGCCAGCTCGCCGAGTGCATCGGCCACCTCCGCCGGAGCGCCGACATGGGGAGGGCCGTGGCCGGCCGCGACCTCCTCGGTCTCGGAGCCCGCCAGACGGAGGGCGAGGGCGGCGGCGGCCTCGCGCAGCAGCGGCGGGGTCGACGGGGAGGTGACGATCACCGAGGGCCGCTCGGCGCTCGCGAGGCGGACCAGGGGCATGCTCCAGCCCGCGGCGGCGCCGAGCTCGGCGAGCACGATCCTCGGCCGCTCCCGCGCCTCGGCGGTGAGCGCCGTGGGCAGTCGATCGACGTCGCCGGCGAGGGCGGCGAGGCCGCCGGAGAGATAGAGGCCGACGACCCCGTCCAGGCCGCGGTCCCGGTAGGCCTCCTCGAGCGCGAGGCGGTCCTCGGAGAGCGCCCCGGTCGCCTCGGGGACGAGCGCCAGGACCGGCGGCTCCACCAGGACCGCGCCGCGCACCAGCTCGGGGCGGCGCAGCAGCAGGTCGAGCGCGATCACGGCCCCCAGCCCCGCCCCGCAGACCGCCGCCGGCGCGGCCTCGAGCGACTCGATCAGGACGCTCGCGTCCTCGCTCTGCTCCTCGATCGTGGTCCGCCGGTAGCCGTCCGGCACCGTGGAGGCGCCCCAGCCGCGGCGGTCGTAGGCGACCGCGCGACGGTCGGGGCCGAGCGCGCCGATCAGCGGGTCCCAGACCCCGGAGCCGGTGCCCGTCTCGTGCAGGAGGACGACCGGGGCGCCCTCCCCCTTCTCGCCGTAGCTCAGCTCGACGCCGCGAGCCTGGAGCGCCGGCATCAGTCCTTCAGCTTGCCCCTCGAAGCCGATCCCCAGATCCGCCCGATCAGGGGCAGGGCGAGCGCGCGCGGCGTGTGCTGCCCGGCGAGGGCGCCCGCGCGGTTGAGCGTGCCGGGGACGACCACCCGCTTGTCCCGCTCCGCCCCATCCACTGCATGCCGGGCCAGCTCCTGGGCGCTCATCCAGATCACGCCGGGGGTCGTGTCCTCCACACCGGTCATCCCGGCCGCCTCGGTGAACTCGGTGCGCACGGGCCCGGGGCAGACGGCGGTCACGCTCACCCCGCTGCCCCGCTGCTCGGTGCGGATCGCCTCGCTGAAGGAGAGGACGAAGGCCTTGCTGGCGCTGTAGGTGGCGGCGCCCGGCATCGGCTGGAAGGCCGCGGTGGAGGCGATGTTGATCACCGCGCCCCTTCCCCGCTCCACCATCCGCGGCAGATAGCGGCTGGTCAGGTCCACCACGGCCTCGACGTTCACCCGGACCATCTCGAGCATGCGCTCGCGGTCGTTGGTCGCGAAGGGCCCGCGCGAGCCGAACCCGGCGTTGTTGACGAGAATCTCCACCGAGCGTCCCGCCTCCTGCAGGAGGCCGGCGAGGCGATCCCGCTCGGCGGGATCGGTGAGATCGCAGGCGATCCCCGCGGCGTCGGTGCCGTGCTCGGCGGCGAGCTCGTTCGCGAGGGTGCGAAGCCGCTCCTCGCGGCGCGCGATCAGGGTGACCCCGTGCCCGCGGGAGGCGAGCTCGCCCGCGATCGCGGCCCCGATCCCGGAGGAGGCGCCGGTGACCAGCGCGGTCCCCCTCGGTGACGGATCCGGAAGCGCCACGCGAACCCGGCGGGCCCCGGGGCTCAGTCCTGGAGGCCCTCGCGGGCCTCGCGGACCAGGGTCACGGCCTCCGGGAAGACGATCCGGATCGCATCCCGCACCTGGACCGCCTGCTCATCGCTCGAGCCCTTCAGCTCCAGGGAGCTGATCGCCGCCACGGTCAGCTCGACGGCGAGCTTGATCGCGTTGTCGGCCCAGGCGACCTTCTGGGCGCCCTGCATCTGCTCGGCCAGCTCCTCCATGCGGCGCCGCATCTCCTCGGGATCGCCGAACAGCCCGCCGAAGCCACCACCTTCCATGGGCCGATCATAGACCGAGCCGTCCGGGAGCCGAGAGGGCGCGAGCCCCTCGTGTCGCTTCGGTGGCGATCCGTGCGCCACCCGCGCGGTCGCGGCGCCCAGGCTCGGGTCGTGACCGCCCGCAACCGAGGCGCGGCCTCGATCGAGTACGTCGCGCTGGCGGCCCTGATCGGGCTGCTGGTGATCGCCGCCGTGGCGGCGCTGGCCTCCTCCGGCCCGAGGCGCTCGACCCGGGAGCTGGGCGAGGTGATCTCGCGGCGGATCGCCTGCTCGCCGCGCTACCCGGTCCCCTGCGGGCGCAATCCGCTCGCCCTCGCCTACGGGTTCCCGCTCGGCAAGCTGGTGCGCCACCTCGCTCCCGCGGTCGCCGCGGCCGCCGGGCCGGGCGGCGCTCCGCTGCTGCCGGTCGACTTC
>JBOGZI010000174.1:0-6931 GCA_050697275.1 Solirubrobacterales bacterium
TGATCGCGAACGCGATCAGTCCCTCATCCCCGGGGTCGCTCCTCGTCCGAAGCGGCTGTCCCCTGGACCGTCGAGAATTCGAGCTGCGTGAGTCGGTGGCTTCCCATACTCCTCCTGCCGTTCGCACTGGCTGGCTGCGGCGAGAAAAACTTGATCGACGAAGGCCTCAAGAGCCATGAGCAAGTTCGCTCGCTCGTAAAGCAGTTTCAGGGTGCGGTCGCGGAGGACAACGGAGAACTCGCGTGCGACCTGATGGAGGAGCCGGAAGCGCCTTGCGACATCGACGGTCTGCTATTCGGAGGGCAGCCGGAACGGATGTCCCTCCCCGGGGCAAGAGAGGTCTACATCCACATCAATAAGCACCGCGATGCGGCCGAAGTGCAGCTCGGTAATGGCACCCGGTTTGGGCTTCGGCGGCATGGCGACGACCCGGACGCTGAGTGGCGGATCGCCTCGATGGGCTTCTCGGATGAGTGGCGACGTGATGCGCTTGCCACCGATGCAGGAGGGCAACAGCGATGCACCCCCAAAGCTCTTCATCCGGATATGTCGGGGCGGCTGGTGATCTACTCGATCCGATGTGCCGGCCGGTTCAAGCGACTCTTCATCGAGTCACCTGTGCCCATTGACCGAGTTCTGACCACGACCGCCCCAAGCGCACGATGTACAACCGAAACGGCCGTCGAGCTGTGGTGCGGGGGGACCGTGCGTGCCGGGCGGAAGCTCTGGCAGCACGCGTTCCTCGCCAACCGAGCTTGCGGAGACCCCGTCAGGTTCCGGGTCCGCGACTGTCCGCTGGAGGGATTCTGTACGGGAGTTCAGCTCGGATGGCGTGGCCGGACCAAAATCGCCTGCTAGCTGTTTCTCGTCTCTATGAAGAAGGGCCGGTTGTCAAGTAGCGGTTAGCGCTGGTCAGGGTCCTCTCGCGGGTCGTTGGCTTGGAGCGGTGCTCATGTCTCTATGGCCTCCTCGGCGGGAGGATCAGGCGGGATCGGATGCTTCGCTCTCGGGCGCAAGTCCAAAAGGGCGGTCAGGCCGCCAGACGAAAAGCGGCGCCTCGGGGAGCGAACTCCTCTTTGCGAGAAAGCATGTGCCAGATCGCGTGGGCGAGTCGGCGGGCGATGTCGATCTGGGCGACCTTGGCGCCGCGCTGCTTGCCGAGCCGGCGCTTGGTGCGCTGATAGCGCTCGGCGTAGGCCGGGTGCTTGAGCGCGTGCATGGTCGCCTCGACCAGCGCCCAGCGCAGGTAGGTGGGCCCGTGCTTTGAGAGCGGGCCGCGGCGGTCTGACTCGCCCGACTGGCTCACCTTCGGGCAAAGGCCGGTGTAGCCGGTGAGCTTCTGCGGCGATGGGAAGCGCTCGATCTCGCCGATCTCGGCGGCGATCGTGAAGGCCAGCACCCAGCCGATCCCCGGGGCGCTCATCAGCAGCGGGATGTAGGGGTGGTCGGCGTGGCCCTCCTTCAAGCGCCGGTTCGCGTCGTCGATCCGGGCCTCGAGGTCGTCGATCAGGGCGAGCGAGGCGGCGACGTTGCCCCGCCACGGCTCGGGGACCTCGAGCTCGGCGAGGAGCTCTCTGCCCTCGACTCCGAAGAGGTCTGTGACCGGGCAGGGGCGCCCAAAGTTGATCAGGGTCGAGTGGATCCGGTTCTTCAGCATCGAGCGGTGCTTGACCAGGTGGAGGCGAAAGCGGGCGAGCTCGCGCTCCTCCCTGACCGCCGGGTTCGGGAGCCAGATCGCCGGCACCAGGTCGCGCTGGGAGAGGACGGCGAGCACCTTGGAGTCGATCTCGTCGGTCTTGACCGCGAGCGGCGCCAGGCCCTTCACCTTCTGGGCGTCGGCGATCTCGACCGACCAGCCGGCCTGCTCGAGGGTGTCGTGGACGATCCGCGCGCCGGTCATCGACTCGATCACCGCGCAGACCGGCTGGCGGTGGACCTCCTCGATTCGGCGGGCGAGGCGCTTCAGCGAGTCGACGTCGGGTGAGACGGCGAGCTGATCTAGATGCTCGCCGTCATTGCCGAGCAGGCAGATATCGAGCTTCTTGCGGCTGAGGTCGAGTCCGGCGTGCAACATGTGAGCGGGCCTCCTTGGTGCTCGTGATCGGTGGACGCTGAGAGCGTGCCACCGGGAGGCCCTTCTTCATGGCAGTCCAAAGCAGGAGGCTTGAGCGCGACTCAGGGCAGTTGATCGTCTCGCCGATACTGGTGACATGCGCGTGTACTCTCGACAAGCTTCCGCCCGGCCAGCAACCACAAGGGTGGCTCGAGGTATTTCTCGCCGCGCTAATTGCCGGTGACTCCAGCAGTCCGGGCGATTCCTGAACCGGGCGCCTTTCGGGCCTTAATCGCCCTCAAGCTCACCGCTTCCGAGTCGATGTGTTCCCCATGAGGACCGCCTCCGAGATCATCGAGGAGTTGGAGGCCGTCATGGCGAACGCAAGGCCCGTCCCGCTGACTGGTCAGGTCCGAGTCGACAGAGACCGGGTAACCAGCTTGCTGACCGAGCTCCGGCAATCGCTCGACGCGGGCCGAGTCGCATAGCTCGCGGGCTACGACTTCCCATGCCAAGCGGCGCTCCGAATCGCACCTCTGAAAGGGGAGGGAATCGCCCTAGGGAGGGCTCATCGAGGAGGTGGCGCCGGCGGTCGTCCAGCAGCGGACGATGTCGCGCATCGAGAGCACCCCGACCAGCTCGCCGCGGTCGACCACCACCAGGTGCCTGATCCCGCGCTTGACCATCTCCTCGGCGGCCTGCTCGAGGCTCCAGTCTGGGGCGGCCGAGATCACGGATTCGCTCATGTGATCCGCGACCTTGGCGCTGTCCGGGTCCTTGCCGTCGCCCAGCGCCAGCAGGATGTCGCGCTCGGTGATGATCCGGGGGGCCGGGGACTCGTCGTCGAAGACCAGCGCGGCGCCCGTTCCCTTCTCCCGCATCTTGGTGGCCGCCTCGCGCAGGGTGTGCCCCGGCCCGACGGCCAGCACAACGCTCGACATACCCTCGCGGACCTCCATCGGCCTCCTTCCGGCTGGCGATTCCGGCTAGTGCCGTTCGGCGCAAGCTTATCCCACGCCTCTCCGCCGCGGTGGCGGATCGGCTGCGCTGGTAGGGCCATATAGGATTCCGCTCCGCATGCGCCGCCTCAGGGACCGCAATCACTCGAGGCCGGTGTGGCTGGCGGGCGGGCTGATCGCAGTCGCCGTGCTCGCGGGAATCACCGGCTGCGACCTGCAGGAGAACGCCGACCTCGATCGCGGCGAGCAGCTCTTCACGCAGAAGTGCGGCAGCTGCCACGCCCTCACCGCCGCCGGCACCAACGCGGAGGTCGGCCCGGACCTCGATGACGCCTTCAAGCAGGCGCGGGCGAGCGGCATGGACCAGGACACGATCGAGGGCGTGGTCGAGTCGCAGATCGAGAACCCGCGGCCGGCCAGCCCCGAGGACACCGAGGTCTACATGCCCGCGAACCTGGTCGAGGGAGACGACCTGCGGGACGTCGCGGCCTACGTCGCCAGCGTCGCCGGGGTGCCGGGAATCGAGCCGCCCGAGTTCATCGCACCCGAGTTCTTCGCCACCAACTGCGGCGGCTGCCACGTCCTCAGCCAGGCGGGCACCACCGGGACCACCGGACCGAACCTGGACGAGTCGCTGCCGAACATGAGCCCCCAGCAGATCGCCGAGGCGATCACCGAGCCCGACGCCCAGCTGGCGCCCGGCTTCCCGGCCGGCGTCATGCCGCAGAATTACGGCGAGACCCTCACCCCGCAGCAGCTCCAGCAGCTGGTCAGGTACCTGCAGCAGTCGGCGGGCAAGTAATCAGCGCTCTGCCTCGTCGGAGTCGTAGCGTCGCCAGTCCTGGATCAGCCGCCAGGTCCGCCAGAGGCCGATCGCGAGGAGCACCAGGCCGACCACCGCCCCGGCCAAGGAGCTGACCAGCAGAGCTACGGCGATCACGATCGCGGCCGCAACCGCGACCATGACCAGGACGCGGAAGGTGTCCCGCTCCCGGCGCAGCGGGTTGCGCGGAGGTTCGACCCGATCGCTCACGCCGGAGGCGGCGAGACTCGAGTCCAGGCGATGGTTCGCAGCCGCCTCAGAGGATGTAGACGGTGGTGAAGACGATGATCCACATCACGTCCACGAAG
The DNA here is from genome assembly GCA_050697275.1 of Solirubrobacterales bacterium. Lineage (GTDB taxonomy): Bacteria > Actinomycetota > Thermoleophilia > Solirubrobacterales > 70-9 > JBOGZI01. Next base: position 4,144 of record JBOGZI010000174.1, read on the forward strand.
TGCCAGTAGATGCCCGGCACCTCGACGCCGAGGTGGTTCTTGGCCTCGGGCCCGTAGTGGCCGCGTAAGGCGCGGATGGTGGCGATGCCCAGCAGCAGCAGGCCGACGGTGACGTGGGCGCCGTGCAGCCCGGTGAGGCCGTAGAAGATCGAGCCGAAGGCGTGGTCGCTGCCGCTGAAGCCGATGTGGACGTACTCGTTGACCTGGATGAAGAGGAAGGTGGCGCCGAGCAGGAAGGTGGTGATCAGCCCCATCTGCAGGCCGCGGTGGTTGTCCTTGCGGATCGACTCGAGCGCCCAGTGCATGGTGAAGCTGGAAGAGACCAGGATCGTGGTGTTCATCCCCGCCACCGCGACGGGCAGCTCGACCGAGTCCGGCGGCCAGGGCCCCTCGTTGGCAACCACCCGGAGGAAGAAGTAGGAGGCGAAGAAGGCCCCGAACAGCATCACCTCGGAGACGATGAAGAGCAGGATCCCGAGGGTCTGGCGGTCGATCCGCGAGCTCTGGTGCGCCTCCGGCGGATGCTCGTGGTGCTCGTCCGCGTGGCCGACGGCGACCGAGGCGGTCTCCATCAGTCGCCACCTCCTTCGCTTCCGCGTCGGGAGTGGCCCGGGGTCGCGGGTGCCGCCCCGGCGATCGCCGGCGCCTTCTCGCCCGGGGCGCCCGCCCCGGCCTCGAGGTGCTCGACCGGCTTGTCGGTGAGCTTCTCGACCTTCTCGATCAGTCCCTCCTGCAGCCAGACAGACTGCGCTCCCCGCAGGGTGGAGATCAGGATGTCGTCGATCCGGTAGTGCTCGATCGCGTTCTCGATCGCCGGCAGCGGCTCGGGGCTCATCGGCTGGCCGGTGGCGTCGATCTCCTCCCGGTACATCACGGCGAGGGTCGCCGCGAGGTTGCGGCAGACCTCCTCGCGGGGGGCGTCGCCGGAGCGCGGGCTGATGAACGTGTAGCGGTGCGGCCGCTCTCGGGCCCGTTCCCGCAGCCGCTGGATGAGGTCGGGGCTGTGGACGGTCCTGGTGGCGACCACCAGCGTGTGGGTGACGTCCCAGCGCACCGCGTCGTCGTCGACCCGGACCGGGATGTGCTCCACGGTGGGCTCGAAGCGGTCCTTCGCCCACTCGACCAGGTCCCTGCGCATCAGCCCGAAGCGCGTCTCATAGAGGCAGGAAAGGAGCACGTGGTCGGGCCGCGCCGCGCGCACCGCGTCGTCCAGGGCAAGCGCGGGATCGGGGTCCATCACCGCGCCCTCGGCCTCGATCCCGAACTCCGAGAGCACCTGCCGAGTGACGTCCACCCGGCTCTGCGCGGCGATCCGCCGCTCCTCGACGTCGACCAGCTGGCCGACGAGCGGCAGGTTCTGCGGGGCGACGACCGCGAAGTAGCTGGCCCCCGCGTCGGCGAGCTCCCGGGCGGCATGCAGCAGCTTGCGGCCCCCGGCCACCTCGTTGAGGAAGATCAGCACCCGCTCCACTCCCTCGCGGCGAACCTCCGGATCGGGGTCGCCGAAGGTGGCGATCTCGCGCTCCGCGACGACCTCCGAGGCGTGCTCGGAGGGCGTGCCGATGTCCGTGATCGCGGTCTCGCCCTGCTCCGGGGAGACCTGGGGATCCTCCCGCGCGGCCTGCTCGCCCTCGGGGGCGGCGTTCATCTCGTCGGTCCCCATATCCCGGGCCGCGCTGTCGCGCGCCCTCGCATCATGCTCGTCGGTCACGTCGGCGCTCCCACCCCGGCGCGCTCGGGTGGCCGCACCTCGGCCTTCTCGCCGGCCATGATCGCGTGACGCGCCCCGGGCACGCCGTACTCGTAGGGCCCGCCGACCACGCGCGGGATCTCGGGGAAGTTGAAGATCGGGGGCGGTGAGGAGACCTGCCACTCGATCGTCTTCGCCCGCCACGGGTTCGGGCCGGCCTTCGGCCCGTAGCGCCAGCTGACGATCATGTTGTAGAGGAAGACGAGCTGGGCGGCGCCGAGCGTGAAGGCAAAGATCGAGATCGCCAGGTTCCAGTCGCCGAACTGCGCCGCGTAGTCGGCGACCCGCCGCGGCATCCCCTCCATGCCGATCCAGTGCATCGGCACGAAGGTGCCCCAGGTGCCGACCAGGGTGCCCCAGAAGTGGACCCGGCCGAGCCTCTCGTCGTACATGCGGCCGGTCATCTTCGGGAACCAGTGGTAGATCCCGGCGAAGATCGTGAACACCGAGCCGCCGAAGAGGACGAAGTGGATGTGGGCGACGACGAAGTAGGTGTCGGAGACGTGGATGTCGATCGGGATCATCCCCAGCATCACGCCCGAGATGCCACCGATCGTGAAGGTGACGATGAAGGCGAGGGCGAACAGCATCGCGGTCGATCTCAGGTGGATCACCCCGTTGAACACCGTCCCCAGCCAGGAGAAGATCTTGATCCCGGTCGGGACGGCGATCAGCAGCGTCGTGATCATCATCGGCACCCGCAGCCAGCTGAACATGCCGGCGACGAACATGTGGTGCGCCCAGACCGAGTAGCTGAGGACGACGATCCCGATCAGCGCCAGCGCCATCAGCCGGTAGCCGAAGATCGGCTTGCGCGAGTTGGTGGAAATCACCTCGCTGACGATCCCGAAGCCCGGCAGCATCATGATGTAGACGGCCGGGTGGGAGTAGAACCAGAAGATGTGCTGGTAGCTGATCACGTCGCCGCCGAACGCGGACTCGAAGAAGTTCGTGTGGAGCACGCGGTCGAACAGGACCATGAACTGCACTCCCGCGATGAACGGCGTCGCCGCGACGACCAGCAGGGAGGTCGAGAGG
>JBOGZI010000175.1:0-8411 GCA_050697275.1 Solirubrobacterales bacterium
GCTCGAGCCCGAGCCGGCGCTCGGCGAGCGGACCCCGTAGACGACCAGCCCGCCCGGCAGGCGCTCGCGAGCCAGCCCGAGGCCCCCGATCGGCGCCGCGGCGGCATCCTCCTGAGGGGTCCCCTCGGCACGGTCGGTGTGGAGGATGACGCTGCGCACCCCCAGCTCCCGGAGCCGGGCGACGCTGGAAGGGTCGGGGAAGCCGTCCATCTCCGCAATCACGTCCTCGATCAGGTCGGGCACCGTGCTGGCCCGCCCGTTGACCATCTCGGGGAACCCGTCCGTGGACCAGAGCAGGTAGCGGCGGTTGTCCTCGGCGCGCTCGGCGGGCAGGTGGATCTGGGGGTCCGGGGTCTCCGCGGTGGACGCCGGCGGCTCGGGGACGGCGGGCTGCTCCTGGTCGTCGTTGGGGTCGAAGGGCAGCCCGCGGCCCTCGACCACGACCGCAGCCACCAGCAACGTCGCGAGCGCTCCGGCGACCACCGAGGCCCCGCGCGGGCCGACGTCGAGCCGGCGGCCGGCGAGCCAGAGCCGGGTGCCCTTCAGGCTCCACTCGGCGCCCGCCGCGGCGAGCAGGGCGAGCCCGAGCGATGAGAAGGTGACGAGCCTCCCCGGGGTCCTGATCGCCTCCCAGCCGGGCAGCGCCTCGTAGAGCGCCCGATAGGGCCAGATCAGGCCGTCCTCCTCCTGGAAGCCGAGCGCCAGCACCGAGATCGCGACCACCCCGGCGCCCAGCCCGATTCGCAGGCGCCGGTCCAGCCTGGCGGAGGTGAGCCCGATCAGGGCGAGGACGAGAATGACCAGGCCCGGGAAGAGGGTTTTCTCGGGGACGTTCTCGAGCTCGTCGCGGAGCTCGGCGGTGGCATCGCCCCAGACCAGGTTCTCCTCGGGCGCGGTGAGGAAGACCTCCGCCGGGCCGGAGTAGGCCTCGACCACGGACGGAGGCCGCTTCGCCTCGGGGTGCTCGTCGGCGACCCGGAAGTAGGGGCGCGCGATCAGCAGGGCAATCGCGATGAAGACGAGCGCCCCGCCCAGGCCGGCGATGACCAGGCGGCGGTCCAGCGGCGACCGGCCCCGCCAGAGCCAGGCGGCGATGATCGCGACGACCGCGCCGGCGAGCAGGTAGGCGAGCGGCAGCCCGAGGGCGAAGCCGAGCGAGAGCTGCCAGCCCGCCACCAGCCAGCCCGCCACCAGCCAGAGCGGGCTGCGCAGGCGGGCGCCGCGCACGAAGAGGGCGAGGCAGAGCGGAATCCCGCCGCTGGAGATCACCTGCATGTGGCCGTTCTGCTCGAGCCGGAAGGGGGCGAAGGCGAAGGCCGCCCCCGCCACCGCCGCGCCGGCTGGGCCGATCCCGATCTCGCGGGCGAGCAGATAGGCGCCGAGGAAGGCGAGCGCGTAGGCGAACAGGAAGAGGAGGTCGTAGCGGACCACCGCGTCGTGGGGGCCCTCCCCGATCAGCCCCGCCGGCGCATAGCCGATCAGGGCGTCGCCGAAGGCGAGCGAGTCGTCCACCGGCCAGAACTGGTTCGACTGGAAGAACTCGAGCGGCTGATTGGCGAGGGCATGGCCCCCCCAGGCGACCTGCCAGGCCTGGGGAAGGGGGTCGCCCAGGTCCTTGGGAATCTCATCCCCGAGGTTGAGCACCAGCGGCCAGTGCATCACCACCGCCGCCAGGCACGCCGCGAACACGACGAGCAGCAGCTCCCGTCGGCTGATCTCGCCCCGGCCGTTCACAGCGCGGGCATCCTCGCAGGCGAGCGCCCGAGGGGCCGGGCTAGCCCCGGTCGGGCCGATCCGGGTAGAGCTCGTCGATCGTCACCAGCGGCCCGTAAGGGGCATCACCAGCCGCCGCAGCGATCGCCTCGCCGCCTCCAGAGAGCCGGTCCACCACCGCGGTCACCCCGGCGATCTCGAGGCCCTCCTCTTGGATCCGCTCGATCGCGGCCACGGTCGAGCCGCCGGTGGTGACCACGTCCTCGACCACCAGGCAGCGGCTGCCCGGCGCCAGCTCCGGGCCCTCGATCCAGCGCTGCAGCCCGTGCTCCTTGCGCTCCTTGCGGACGAAGAACCCGACCAATCCCTCACCGCCCTCGGCGGCGATCGCGGCGCAGGCGAGGGGGTCGGCGCCCATCGTCATCCCCCCGACCGCCCCCGCTCCCCGCTCGGCGGCCTCGGCGGCGAGCAGCGCCCCGACCGCCCGGAAGGCGGCAGGCCGCAGCAGCGCCCGCTTCGCGTCGACGTAGTACTGCGCCGTCCGCCCCGAGGTCAGCGTCACCTCGCCGATCACGAGCGCGTGCTCGCGCAGCTCCTCGAGCAGGGTCGCCCTGCTGGCCTCGAGATCGCTCCCCATCATGCCCTCAGGCTAGGTGAGCGGGCGGAGGGGGCCCTACCGGTAGGTGTGCATCGAGTCCCCGAGGTCGATCCAGTTGTAGATGAAGCGGCTGAACCGGATCGGGTTCCGGACGCAGCCGTGGCTGGCGCGGCCGTTGGGGACGGAGCTGTAGCCGTGGGTGGCGTAGCCGCCGATGAAGTAGACCGAGAAGTACATGCGGACGTTGTTGTAGCCGGGCTGCTTCAGGTAGAAGCGGTAGTTGCCGAGGACGGTCGGCGTGCCGCCGGTTCCGGTCGAGACGTGGAAGGTGTGCTTCGGCTCGTTGCCCTCGACCAGCGACATCACCTGCTTGGAGACGTCCACCTCGACGTGCTTGCCGTCGTCGAAGCGCGGCTGGAAGGCGCCCTTGCCCTGGAGCAGGGTGCGGAAGATCCTCGGGCTGTAGCGCTCGCTCCAGCGCATCCCGTTCACCTTGCGGAAGGCCTTGATCGCCAGGTGGGTGCCGCTGGTCACCCGACCGCCCCGGGTGCCGGTGTGGAAGCCCTGGGCCTGGAGCGAGCGGTTGAAGAGCCGCGTGATCTTGCCCTTGCGGAGCTTCTTCGGGACGCGGACGCTGAAGCCGGTGGTCGCCTTCAGCCCGCCGCTCACCCCCTCGATCGTGTAGCGGCAGCAAGCGTTGACGATGATCCCGAGATCGAAGCTGCCGTCGCCCTTCGGGGTGACCTGCTTCTTGAACAGCTCGCGGCCATCGGCGCTGACCGTCAGCTCCACCTGCTCGCCTAGGACGTGGCCGGCGAGCAGGCCCCGGACTTCGACCTTGTTGAGCACGCCGGCCCTTGGCTTCCCCTTGATCGAGAGCGAGAGCCCCGTGGCGGCGGCGGAGGCGGGCTGCTTGGCCTCGGCGGCGCCGGCCGGAAGGGTCATCACCAAACCGATGGCGGCGCAGAGAGCCACCGCGCGCATCGCTCGCCTCCGAATCACTGGCGGCATTCTAGATGAGTAATTCCAGGGCGCGGGTGACTAAGGAAGTAGCTTTCGCCGCAGGGCGGTGACGGGGACCGCGAAGAGCGCCACGCTGACGGCCGCCAGCCACGCTGTGTGGATCGCGATCTCGCCCGCCTCCGGGCCGGTCGCCATCCCCCGCGTGATCTCGACCAGGTGGAGCCCGCGGGCGGCGACAGCGCTCACGCGACGACCGCCAGGGCGAGGCCGTTGTTGATCGCGTGCACCAGCATGCAGGGCCAGAGAGAGCCGGTGCGCTCATACAGCCAGCAGAGCGCCAGCCCGAGGGCGCCGAGCGGGATCACCGTGGTGATCCCGGTGGGGGCGTGGATCAGGCCGAAGATCGCCCCCGCGAGCAGTCCAGCGGCCCAGAACGGCCAGCGGGAGCGCAGGCCGGCGAACAGGAACCCGCGGAAGAAGAGCTCCTCGCTGATCGAGGCGAGCCCGACGATCAGCAGCACCGCCAGCACCGCGACCAGCGCGCTCTCGCCCCCGATCCCGAGCTCCGAGCCGATGTCCTCCTGCTGGGGCTCCGGTGTGATCGGAAGGGAGACGAAGACCAGAACCGCGATCAGGTACGCGAACCAGGTGAGCAGCCCGATCCCGAGGCCCGAGAAGCGGAGGTTGCGCAGGCCGAGGCGGCGCAGCGCCACCCCCAGCGGCCGGAACCTCCACTCCGAGGCGATCCCGATCGAGACGAAGAGCAGCGAGGTGCCGAGCAGGGCCTGCGCGGCGAGCAGCGCGCCGATGCTGTCCAGCTCCGGGTCGAAGGGGAGGACCAGCGCCGGCGCGATCAGGACCGCCAGGATGAGCCCGGCCACCAGCCCCCAGCCGGTGTCCTTCGGGCTCCACGGGATCTCGGGCAGGCTGCGGGACGCGGACTCCGGCGCGGTCGGGGTCGGCGGCGCGGCGGCCGGGGCCCTCTGGTTCACGGCCGCCCCCTCGGCTCGGCCGCGCCCTGCAGGGCCGGCATCGTCCTCGGCGGCCGGCGGACGACGACGGTCTTCGCCGCCTTGTCGCCGAGCCTCTGCTTGCGCTTGCCGACCGCGACCATCACCCAGCCGATCACGAAGAAGTCGACGATGCGCAGCACGTTGCGGACGCTGGCCTGCCCGAAGCTGAGCCGCTCGGACCCGTCGAGCGAGCGAACCTCGATCCCGGTCGCGTTCTTGCCGATCGTCTGGCCCCAGCGCCACTCGCAGAAGAGGAAGTAGTTGAACCACAGCGAGAAGAAGGCGAGGACCACGAACACCGCCGCCACCTCGCTGAAGACGCCCACCACGGCAACCAGATAGACGTAGTAGAAGGCGTAGAAGCACAGCCAGGTGACGTTGTCGATGAACGACGCCAGCAGCCGGCGCCAGAACCCGACGTAGACGACATCGGTCTCGTTCACCTCAGAGATGCTCCTCGATCTGCGCCAGCGAGGAGATGTCGCCGTGGGTGCGAGGGCGCTCCGAGGATCCAAGGGCGCGAGACGGCGCGACCCGTGGGGTATCGGAGGAGCGACCCGTTTGATGCCGGTCGATCAGCAGGCCCCGGATGCCGGCGGCGCGCGCCGCGGCCAGGTCCTCCTCCGGGGTATCCCCGACGTGCAGCGCCTCGGCCGGGCGGCAGCCGGCGAGCTCCAGCGCAGGGTCGAAGATCGCCGGGTCGGGCTTGCGGGCGCCCGCCTCCGCCGAGGAGACGGCGCCGTCGGTGAGCTGCGCCAGCCCGCAGCGCTCCAGCACCTCGCCCAGCGAGCAGTCCCAGTTGGAGACCACCACCAGTCGCAACCCCCGCTCCCGGAGCGATCGCAGGGCCGGCTCCGCGTCGGGATAGGCCCCCATCCTCACCGCCCGCATCAGATCCTCGGCGCTGATCTCGACGCCGAGCTGACCGGAGAGGAACTCGGCGCAGCGCTCACGCAGGCCGGCGAGCGAGGCGGGGTCCCGGCCCTCGTGCGCGTGCTCCTTGTAGTAGTCCATCTCTGCCTTGACGGCGTCGATCAGCCGTTCGTCGCTGATCTCGCTGGGCACCCTGGCGCGCAGCAGCGTCCAGGGCGGCTGCAGCTCGAGCAGCGTCCCGAGGGCATCGAGGAAGACGGCGCGCGTCATGGCAGGGAATACTCCACGACCGAGCACCTGTGGACGACCCGAGCTTCTGGCAAAGCCACGGCGACGAGATCTCGGCGGCGATCACGCTGGGCGTCGCGATCCTGCTCGCGATCCTGGTCGACCGCTTCCTGATCGGCCGGGCCGAGCGGGTCACCGAGAACATGGAGACCGCGCAGTTCTCGCGCGAGGCCCGTACCCGCCTGCGGCTGATCCGCCGCCTCGTCTTCGTGGCGATCATCCTGATCGGCGTCGCGCTGGCGCTCAGCCAGTTCGCCTCGATCAAGCGCTTCGCCACCGGGATCCTCGCCTCGACGGCGGTGCTCGGCCTGGTCATCGGCTTCGCCGGCCGCACCGTGATCGCCAACTTCGTCGCGGGGGTGATGATGGCGATTCGCCAGCCGATCCGGATCGGCGACCTGATCACCCTGGGCGAGGAGGTGCACGGCCGGGTGGCCGACATCGCCCTCACCTTCACCGCGGTCGACGGCGGGGACGGCTCGCTGCTGATCGTGCCCAACGAGAAGGTCGTGAACGAGGTCGTCGTCAACCACTCCGCCGGCAACCGCCAGGCGCCGATCATCGCCGAGGTCTGGCTGGCGCCGGACGCCGACCTCGAGGCGGCCAGACGGGCGCTCGAGGGCACCGAGGTGACCTCGGCAAGCCTCGCGGAGCTGACCCCGGACGGCGCCCGGCTCGAGCTGAAGGCGGCGATGGATACCGGCGGGAACCGGGCTGCACGCGAGGCCGAGCTGCGAGAGCACGCGCAAGGGGCGCTGCGCCGCGCCGGGGTACTTAGAGCCCCGTAAGGACGGCCTGGCTACTCTTTGACGCCATGAGTGCTCGCTCGCGGCGCCGGCACCGCCGGACCAGTCGCAAGAGAAACCCTTTCATGCTCGCGCTGGTGATCATGGGCGCGGTCCTCGCCCTGGGCGTGATGAGCTTCGGCCTGTGGGTGATGAGCGTCGCCGCGGAGGCGCCGCCGATCGACGAGCTGCAGCCGGTGGACACGGGGGCCAACTCGATAATCCTGGCGGCGGACGGCTCCCGCCTCGGCTACATCCAGTCCGACGAGGCACGCACCCCGGTCAAGCTCGAGAACATCCCCGAGGAGCTGCAGAAGTCGACGGTGGCGATCGAGGACGAGCGCTTCTACGACCACAACGGGGTCGACCTCGAGGGCGTGGCGCGCGCCGCCTTCGAGAACCTGGAGGCGGGCGAGGTGAAGCAGGGCGGCTCGACGATCACCATGCAGCTCGCCCGCAACCTCTACATCGAGGACCCCGAGCGCGACCTCGAGCGCAAGATCAAGGAGGCGAAGCTCGCCCAGGAGCTCGAGGAGCAGCACTCGAAGGAGTGGATCCTGGAGCAGTACCTGAACTCGGCCTCCTACGGGACCGTCAACGGCCGCACCGCCGTCGGGGTGGAGGCCGCGGCGCAGATCTACTTCGCGAAGCCGGTCAGGGATCTGAACCTGACCGAGTCGGCGACGCTCGCGGGCCTGCCGCAGTCGCCCTCCCAGTACAACCCGCTGCAGAACCCCCGCTCGGCGCTCGACCGCCGCAACGACGTGCTCGAGGAGATGGCGAAGCAGGGGCTGATCGAGGACGACGAGGCCGACGTGGCCAAGGCCGAGCCGCTCGGGCTGGACCCGGGCAACCGCTACAGCAAGATCGAGGAGCCCTACTTCTTCGACTTCGTCGAGCAGCAGCTGATCGAGCGCTACGGCGTCAACACGGTGCGCCAGGGCGGTCTCCGGGTGCACACCACGATCAACCCCGACCTCCAGGAGGCCGGCCGGGCCGCGATCGAGGGTCAGCTTCCCTACTCGGACGACCCCTCCGCCGCGGTCGTCTCGATCGACCCCAGCACCGGCTTCGTCAAGGCGATGGCCTCCAGCGGCCGGTACTCGGACGCCCAGTTCAACCTCGCCGCCCAGGGCCACCGCCAGCCGGGCTCGGCCTTCAAGACCTTCGCGCTCACCACCGCGGTCAAGCGCGGGATCAACCCCGACAGCACCTACTACACCTCGCAGCCGCTCGACCTCGACCTGCCGGAGTGGGGGCACTGGGAGGTCGTGACCTACGGCGAGAGCTACGCGGGGACGATCTCGCTGCACGACGCGACGGTCGCCTCAGACAACACGGTCTTCGCCCAGCTTGCGCTCGACCTCGGCCCCGAGAGCGTCGCCGACACCGCACACGAGATGGGGATCGAGTCCGAGCTGGACGGCATCCCGGCCGAGACGCTGGGAGGGCTGCGGATCGGCGTCTCCCCGCTGGAGATGGCGACCGCCTACGCGACCCTCGCCTCCGGCGGGATCCGCAACAAGCCGATCGCGATCCGCAAGGTGGTCTTCCCCACGGGAGAGGTGGATGACGTCGGCGAGCCGCAGCGCAACCGCGTCTTCGACGACGGGGTCGCCTCCGAGGTCACCCAGATCCTCCAGGACAACGTCGACGGGGGCACCGGCACGGCGGCGCAGACGTCGAACTGCAGCCACACCGCCGGCAAGACCGGCACCACCGACGACTTCAACGATGCGATGTTCATCGGCTACACGCCGAACCTCTCGACCGCGGTCTGGGTCGGCTATCCGGACGCGCTGCGCTCGATGACCTCGGTGCACGGGGTCTCCGTCGCCGGCGGCACCTTCCCGGCGCAGATCTGGCACGACTACAGCGAGGTTGCGCTGAGTGGGGGCTGCCCCGCCTTTCCCGAGCCGCAGAACCCGGTCGAGTGGATCCCCTTCCACGGCAGCTACAGCTCTGACAGCGGCTCCAGCTCCTGCAGCGAGGTGACGGGCAGCGGGGCCAGCGAAGGCTCCTACTCCTGCGACTCGGACGCTGACTACGTGCCGGCGCCGAGCGAGGACGATGGCGAGAGCGGCGCCTACGCGCCGGGCCGCGGCCAGAAGCCGGCGCCGTCGCCGAAGCCGAAGCCGCCCGCGCCGCCGCCGGCTCCGCCCGCCCCGACTCCGGAGC
>JBOGZI010000176.1:0-2658 GCA_050697275.1 Solirubrobacterales bacterium
CCTGGTCGGGCTGCTGGCGCTCTGGTTCCTGGTCGCGCTCTTCCAGCCGCCGCCCTTCGACCCCGGCGAGGGCGACGGGGAGGTGGTCGTCACCGTCCCCGAGGGCGCCTCCGCGGACCAGGTCGCCGACATCCTCACCGAGAACGACGTCGTCTCCAACGGGTCGCTGTTCCAGCTGCGGCTTCGCCTGGCGGGCAAGAGCGAGTCGGTGGGCGCCGGCCGCTTCGTGATGTCGAGCGGGATGAGCTACGGGGCCGCGATCGAGCGGCTCACGCAGACCGGCGGCAAGGTCACCCTGACCGTCCCCGAGGGCCTGCCGCGCGACCAGATCGCGCCGATCGCCGAGGAGGCGGGGATCGAGGGCGACTACATCGCGGCGACCGAGGCGCCCCCGAAGGGCTTCAACCCGTCCCGGTACGGGGCTCCCGCTTCCAACCTCGAGGGATTCCTCTTCCCGGCCACCTACGAGCTGGAGCCCAACGCGCCGGGCGAGGAGCTGGTCAGCCAGCAGCTCGAGGCCTTCGAGCAGAACTTCGCCGGTGTCGATCTCTCCTACGCGAAGAAGAAGAACCTCACCCCCTACGACGTCCTGATCATCGCCTCGATGGTCGACCGGGAGGTCCAGGTCCCCAAGGAGCGTGCCCTGGTGGCGGCGGTGATCTACAACCGCCTCAGCAAGGGGATGCCGCTGGGGATCGACGCGACCACCCGCTACGAGACGAAGAACTACACCGACCCGATCCAGCAGTCCACCTTCGAGAAGAACACCCCCTACAACACCCGCCTCAACGCGGGGCTGACCCCGACCCCGATCGGCAACCCCGGCCTGGACGCGATCAAGGCCGCCGCCCGCCCGGCCAAGACCAATTTCACCTTCTACGTGGTCAAGCCGGGCAGCTGCGGCGAGCACTCCTTCACGGCCAGCCAGAAGGAGTTCGACCGTCTCGCCGCCGAGTACCAGCGGGCGCTGGAGGCGGAGGGCGGGTCGCCCACCGAGTGCTAGCGGCGCGGAGGGGGCGGCGGTGAAGCGCCTCGCGGTGCTGGGCAACCCGGTCTCCCACTCCCGCTCCCCCGCGATGCAGACGGCGGCTCTCGAGGCGCTCGGCCTCGGCGAGGAGTGGAGCTACGAGGCGATCGAGATGCCGCCGGCGGACTTCCCGGAGCTCGCCCGCGCCCTGCCGGCCGAGGGCTTCGTCGGCGCCAACGTGACGATCCCACACAAGGAGGCGGCCCTGGCGCTCGCCGGGGATGCCTCCTCCGCGGCGACCGAGATCGGCGCCGCCAACACGCTCAGCTTCACCGAGGGGGAGATTCGCGCCGACAACACCGACGCTCCCGGGCTGCTCGGCGCGCTGCCCGGCCAGCCCGCCGGGAGGCGCGCCCTGGTGCTGGGGGCCGGCGGCTCGGCTCGCGCCGCCGTCTGGACCCTGGCCGGGCAGGGCGCGACGGTGGAGGTCTGGAACCGCACCGCCCGGCGGGCGGAGGAGCTGGTCGACGCGATCGCGGGAACGAGCGCCGGGGCGGAGGGACGGATCTCGTCGATCAGCGACGAGCGGGCGCGGGCTGGGAGCTACGAGCTGATCCTCAACTGCACCGCGGTCGGCATGGCCGGCGAGGCGGGCGATCCCTTCGAGCAGCTCCCGATCGACCCGGAGCGGCTCGGCGCCGGGACGACCGTGGTCGACCTCGCCTATGGCGTGGGGGAGACGCGGCTGATCGCCGAGGCGAGCTCGCGGGGCGCCGGCGCCGTCGACGGGCTCGAGGTGCTGGTGCGCCAGGGAGCTGAGTCGCTGCGAATCTGGACCGGGCGTGAGCCGCCGCTCGAGGTGATGCGCGAGGCGGCCCGGGCCGCCCGCTAGCCACGAGGGAAGGAGAGCCATGGCCACCACCTACAAGCTCACCCCGCGCGAGCACGTCACCGTGTTGCGCGCGGAGCCCGACCTACTCGAGGTCGAGGGGCGGTGGGGGCCGGAGGGCGAGCCGCCTCCTCCGCACTACCACCCCGACCAGGACGAGCGCTTCGAGGTGCTCGAGGGCAGGTTGCGGGTCCGGGTCGAGGGCGAGGAGCGGGAGCTCGCGGCGGGTGAGACGCTCGAGATCCCCCGCGGCACCAGCCATCAGTTGTGGAACCCGAGTGCGGATCCCGCCCGAGCGATCTGGCAGACGCGCCCCGCCGGGCGAACGGAGGAGTGGTTCAGCTCGATCGACGCCCTCTACGGGGAGGGGCGGGTCGAGCCCGGCGGCAGGCCCAGCCCGCTCGCCTTCGCCCCGCTGCTCAGCGAGTACCGCGACGTCTTCCGGCTCGGCGCCGGCCCCGAGCCGGTCACCCGCCCGCTGATCTCGCTGCTGGGGCTGCTCGGCAGGATCCGCGGCTACCGCCCCGGGAGGGGGAGGAGGGGGCGGGGCGGTTGAGCCCGGAATGCTAACTTTTCGTTAGTGCCGAGACTGAGGCTGATCTCCGATCACGACGGGGCGGCGGAGGCGGCGCCGGAGCGCGCCGTCCTGCCGGACGCCGACGCCTTCGACGCCTACTCGCGGACCGTCGCCGGGGTGGCGGAGCAACTCGGGCTGTCGGTGGCCCACCTGGCGGTCGCGCAGCGCACCCGTCGCGGGCGCCGCGAGGGCGGCGGCAGCGGCGTCGCGATCGCGCCCGACGGC
>JBOGZI010000177.1:0-11683 GCA_050697275.1 Solirubrobacterales bacterium
CCTCCCGCGGGCGCCGCGGCCCCGTCGGCCCGAGGTTTCTGGGCCGGCAACCCCTCCGCGGCCGGCGACTCCGATCGCCGTCCCGGATCACCGCGCCGTCCCCGATCACCGCGCGATGGTGCTCGCGCGGCGCGCCGGGGCCTACGCGGCGACCAGCTGGCGCCAGCGCCGGCCCTGGGTGATCGTGGCCGGCCTGGTCGCCGCCGGCCTCGTGCTGCGATTGCTGCTGATGCGGGGCATCTGGGTGGACGAGGCGATCAGCGTTCACCAGGCCCAGATGTCGTTGCCCGACATGCTGGACGACCTGCGCGAGACCGACCGGCACCCTCCCCTCCACTACCTGATCCTCTGGGTGGTCGTCAGATTGTTCGGCGTCGGCGAGCTGGCCGTGCGCGCCCCCTCCATCCTCGCCAGCGTCGCGCTCGTTCCCGCCCTCTTCGTCACGGCCCGGGAGCTGTTCGACCGGCGCACCGGCCTGGTGGCCGCCGCGCTCGCCGCCGTCGCCCCGCTTGTCATCTGGTACGGCCAGGAGGCGCGCATGTACGCGCTCTTCATGCTGCTCGCGACCCTGGCGCTGTGGGCGCAGGTGATGGTCCTCCGCGACGGGCGGCGCCGCTATTGGGTCGCCTACGGGGCGATCACGATCGCCCTGCTCTACACGCACTACTTCGCGATCATCCCGATCGCGATCCAGCAGCTGGTCTTCGCGATCGCGGCCTGGAAGCGGGCGCACGCCGGGTTGCCCGTCCGCAACCTGATGATCGGCTGCTGGCTCACCTGGCTGGCGCTGCTGCTCGCCGCCGCGCCGCTGGCCCCCTTCGCGCACGAGCAGTTCGAGCACGACCAGGCGGCCGGCACCGGCTTCGGAGGGGTGCCCGGCGCCGGCGCGCCCACCACCCCGGACGGCAGCAGCGTCTCCGCCTACGCGGTGCTCTCCAACTTCGTCTGGGCGATCTGGGGCTACCACGCGGACAGCACCATGCTGCGCATCGCCGCGCTGTGGCCGCTCCTGATGCTGCTCTCGCTGGGGCTGCTCGGTCAGCGCCGCTCGGCATCCACCCGGGTGGTGCTGGCGCTGGCACTCGGCCCGGTGATCGCCCTGCTGCTGATCGGGCTCGAGAAGCGGGACCTGTTCGAGGTGCGCTACTTCATGGGCGCGGTGCCGATGATGCTGCTCCTGCTGGCCCGGGCCGTCGCCGGCGGGACGCGGCGCCGGACCCCGGCGCTGGTCGCCTCGGCGGTCCTGGTGGCCACCCTCGTGGTCGGCCTCGCCGACCAGCAGCTCAACTCCAGGAACCCGCGCGCCTACGACTTCAAGGGAGCCCTGACGCCGGTCGCCGAGCGGGTCCGCCCCGGGGACACGGTCGTCTACGCGCCGGAATACCTGCGTGACGTGATCGGCTACTACGCGCCCGGGGTCGAGGCCGTGGCGCTCGAGGATCAGCCGACGCCCCCGGCGAAGGGTCGCGTCTTCCTGGTTGCGAGCTTCCTCGAGGGCGAGCAGATCGACCGCAGCGTGGACGAGGCCCGCGCGGCCCTTGAGGAGCGGGGGCGCCTGGTCGACGCCGAGAAGCGTCAGCAGATCCGGATCTGGGAGTACTCGTCGTGAGAGGCACCGACTCGCGCCTCGGGCCGATCCACTGGCCGATGCCGGGCCAGTCCTCGGCGAGGGGCCGTGCCGTGCTGATGGCCGCGATCTGCTCGCTGCTCGCAGCCTGGTACCTGAGCTGGCTGCTCGACGGGGCGAGAGTCGGCAACGCGGTCCTGTTCGGGCTGCTGGTGGGCGCCGAGGCGTTCAACCTCACCCAGGCGATCGGGTTCTGGTGGACGTGCTCGCACCAGCGCATGCGGCACGGCAGGGCGCCGGCCGATCCCGACGTGGCGGTCGACGTGATGGTCCCGGTCTACGACGAGCCGGTCGAGGTCGTCGAGCCAACCGTCGCAGCAGCGGTCCGGCTCCGCGGCAACGACGTCCGGGTCTGGCTGCTCGACGACGGCCGACGCGCCGAGATGGCGGCGCTCGCGGAGCGTTACGGCGCCGGGTACATGACCCGCTCGGGCAACGAGGGGGCGAAGGCCGGCAACCTCAACAACGCCCTTGGCAGGACCTCCGCGCCCTACGTGGCGGTCCTCGACTGCGACCACGTGCCGCGGCCCGAGTTCCTGGAGCGCACCCTGGGGCACCTCGAGACCTCCGGGGTCGCCTTCGTGCAGACTCCGCAGTACTACTCGAACGCGGGCGCCAGCCCGGTCGCCGCCGCGGCCGCCGCCCAGCAGAACCTGTTCTTCGGACCGATCGCTCGCGGCAAGGACGGGCTCGACGCAATCTTCTGCTGCGGGACGAACGTCGCCTTCCGCCGGGAGGCCCTGGAGGAGGTCGGCGGCTTCTCGGAGGAGTCGATCACCGAGGACTTCGAGCTCTCGGTTCGTCTCCACGAGCGCGGCTGGAAGTCCGTGTACGTCTCGGAGGTCCTCGCCTGCGGGCTCGGCCCCGAGGACATGGCCTCCTACGTCTCCCAGCAACAGCGCTGGGCGCGCGGCTGTCTCGGGGCGATCCCGGCGGTGCTCCGCTCCAGGATCCCCTGGCGGCTCCGCCTCCAGTACCTGCTCTCGGCGACCTACTTCCTCTCGGGACTGACCCTGCTGATCTACATGTCGCTGCCGGTGGTCAGGATCGCCGCCGGCATCCAGCCGCTGGCCGCGGCGAGCGCCGATCAGTTCCTGCTCCACTTCGCGCCGTACTACTGCGGCGCCCTGGCGACGGTGGCGATGGCCGGTTACGGCACCTACACGTTCAACGCCTTCGCCCTGGCCGCCGGGTCCTTCTGGATCCACGTGCAGGCGGCGTTCAACAGCCTGCTTCGCCGCCCGGCCAGGTTCGTCGTCACCCCGAAGCACGGCACCGTCTCGCGGCAGCCCCGCGCCGTCGCCCCCGCCCTGCTCGCGATCGCCGTGCTGATCGGAGCCGCGGCCTACGGGCTCTCCCGCAGCCACGGGGCAGCGACGCTCAACAACGTCGCCTTCGCCTCCCTGCACGCCGCCGTCCTGCTCTCCGCGGTGATCCCGGCCCTGCGGCTGCGGCCCTCGGCCCCCCTGCTCCCCGATCCGCCTCCGCAGCGACCGTCGGCGGAGCCGCGGCGAGGAGCCCGCTGGCCCCGGCCGGTGGTGGCGGTGGCGCTGGCGGGCGCGGTCGTCCTGCCGGTGGCGCTCGGCGTGGTCGGCTCCCGCGGGCTGGCGGACCGGCCGAACCTCTCCGAGAAGGCCCGGGAGGCCTCCGAGTCGTTCGTCGACGAATACGTGGCCGAGAGCGGGCGCGTGGTGCGCCACGACCAGGGCGGCGACACCGTCAGCGAGGGGCAGGCCTACGCGATGCTGCTCGCGGTGGCGCTCGACGATCAGGCCCTGTTCGACCGGGTCTGGAGCTGGACCCGGGAGAACCTGCAGCGCAGCGACGGGCTGCTCGCCTATCGCTGGGCGAACGGGCGCCCCGCGTCGAGCGAACCGGCCACCGACGCCGACCTCGACGCGGCGCGCGCCCTGGTCCTGGCCGCCGAGCGCTTCGGCTCGAGCGAGTACGCCGGGCAGGGGATCGCGATCGGCCGCGCGGTGCTCGGCCAGGAGACCGCCACGGTGAACGGCCTCCCGGTGCTGGCCGCGGGCCCCTGGGCGAGCGGGTCGGTGCCCACTGTCAACCCGAGCTATTTCTCCCCGCGCGCCTACGCCGACCTCGCGGCCGCCGACGGCGATCGGCGCTGGGACTCGCTCGCCGCGAGCAGCCGCGCGATCGCGGCCTCCCTGACCGGCGGCGACACGGCGCTCCCTCCGGACTGGGCTCGGGTCAGCTCGCTGACGGCCGACGGCGGCGGGGCGATCTCCGCCGAGGCCGAGCCGGTCGCCAGCCCCGGCGACGGGAGCGGTTCGCCCGCCGGAGGAACGCCGGTATCCGGCCTGGACGCGGTGCGGCTGGCGATCCGCTCAGCCGAGAGCTGCGTCGCCGCCGACCGCGAGATCGCCGCGCGGCTCTGGCCCACGTACCGCAGACAGCCGGGCCGCCTCACCTATGAGCTCGACGGCTCCGCGCAGGGGCAGGGGAAACACGCGAGCAGCCTGGTCGCCGCGGCGGCGGCCGCGAAGGCGGCGGGGGACGGCGCCGCCGACGGGCTGCTCGACGAGGCGCAGGAGGCAGACGAGGCCCAGCCCACCTACTACGGGGCGGCGTGGGTGGCGCTGGGCCGCGTCATGCTCACCTCCTCGGCGTTCGGCACCTGCGCCTCGTAGCTGGTTCTGCTCCTCGCGCATTGCGGGAGCCCCTGGAGCCAGCGGAGTGGCATCTGCATTTGGCGCCATCGGCGGCAGTTCGCTAGAACGCGAAGCGTGACAATCAACAGAGCAGTGCCAAACATCAAGTCGGATCGGCCTGCCGAGACCCGGGACTTCCTCGTGGACCTGCTGGGCTTCAAGGTGGCGATGGACATGGGCTGGGTGGTCACCCTGGCCTCGCCCACCAACCCCTCGGCCCAGGTGACCATCATCGGCAACGACGACCCGGCGGCGCCGGGAATATCGGTCGAGGTGGCTGACGTGGATGCCGTTCACGCCAAGGCCGTGGAGCAGGGCCTCGAGATCGCGTACCCCCTCCGCGACGAGGAGTGGGGAGTTCGACGCTTCATGCTCCGCGAGCCGAGCGGCATGACCGTCAACGTCTTGTCGCATCGGTCCTAGCTGGGGCTCAAAGCCAGGTGGACAGGCGCCGGTCCCCGCTCGCTGCGGGGCCTCTCCTCTTACCTCTGTTGCGCGCCTACACCTGTCTAGGCGGTCATTCGGCGATCCGCACGCCGCTCGGGGCGGGAATGTGGGATGCCGCGCGGCGTCGCTGCTCGGCCGAGCGGCTGGCGGGTCCGAACGCGCTCCAGGTGAACCACCCCCCGAACGCCCGCTGGAGCTGTCGCGGGCCGCTCAGCACGAGCTTCCCCGCCCGAACTGCTCCACCCAGCTCCGCTCGCCCCAGATACACGCGGTAGAGCGTCCGGGTGTCGACTCTGACCTCGAGGTCGACGTCGAAGCCCGGATGCTGGAGGCAGACCGAGACCTCGGCGGGCTCGAGCACCATCCAGTAGCGCTTGGTCGGGTTGCGGAAGTTGAACTGGATAACGGTGCGGTCCGCCGGAAGCTCGTCGCGATCGACGTGGCGGGCCATCCAGACGATCAGGAGGTCGGGATCGAGCTCCTCGGGGTGGGGATCGGTGAACGACCAGGTAACCCCCCACTCGCCAAGCGCCTGAACGACCCCCTCCAGATCGTGGCCGGCGGGGGTCAGCCGGTACCCCAGCGTCCTCCCCTTGGGGCCCGTCCGCCGCTCCACGATCTCGGCCCGCTCCAGCGATCTCAGGCGGACGGTGAGCACCGAGCGCGAGATGCCCGGCAGGCCGCGTTGCAGCTCGTTGAAGCCGCTTGCCCCACCCAGCAGCTCGCGCACGATCAAAAGCGTCCAGCGATCGCCAAGGATCTCGCTCGCCTTGGCGATCGGGCAGTACTGCGCATAGCTGCGCATCTTGAGTGAATCCTAGACCCCAATCCAGCGCAGGTTCGAAACTCGAACCGGTTGGTCCGGATCTCGGTCTAGCCCTGCGGCGGTCTCGCGTCTAGCGTGGCGGCATGGCTGCAAGGCTGGCGACACGCGAGGCAACGACCACCGACCTCGAGGCCCTGCGGGACTCCGTCAACGGCCCCGTGATCGGTCCCGGCGACCTGGGCTACGACGAGGCGCGCTCGATCTGGAACGGCGCGATCGACCGCCGCCCGGCCTGCATCGCGCGCTGCACCGGCGTCGCCGATATCGTCGCCGCGGTCCGCTTCGCCCGCGAGCGCGATCTCGAGGTGTCCGTCCGATCCGGAGGACACGGCGTGGGCGGCCAAGCCCTATGCGACGGCGGCCTCGTGATCGACCTCTCGCCGATGAAAGGGATCAGGGTCGATCCGGCCCGACGCACGGCGCGGGCCGAGGCCGGCGTGCTCTGGGGCGAGCTCGACCGCGAGACGCAGCTCTTCGGCCTGGCGACCGTCGGCGGAATCGTCACCCATACCGGGATCGCGGGGCTGACGCTGGGCGGAGGGATCGGCTGGCTGATGCGCAAGCACGGCGCCACCGTCGACAATCTGCTCTCCGCCGACGTCGTGACGGCCGAGGGCGAGCTCTTGAGTGCAAGCGAGCAGGAGAACCCTGATCTCTTCTGGGCTATCCGCGGCGGCGGCGGCAACTTCGGGATCGTCACCTCATTCGAGTACCGCCTCCATCCCGTCGGCCCGATCGTGTTGGCGGGCCCGATCTTCCATCCGCTCGCTGACGCGCCCGAGGTGCTGCGCTTCTATCGCGAGTTCATCGCCGACGCGCCCGATGAGCTCACCACGATCTTCGCCCTGCGCATGGCGCCACCGCTTCCGTTCCTGCCCGAGGAGGTGCACGGGAAGCCGATCGTGATGGTCGGGTCCTGCTACGCCGGAGCGCCCGAGGAGGGCGCCGAGGTAGTGCGACCGCTCAAGGAGTTCGGCACCCCGATCGTCGATCTGCTCGAGCCGACGCCATATGTGGCGCTGCAGTCGATGTTCGACCCTGGGGCGCCGCACGGCTGGCACTACTACTGGAAGTCAGTTGAGCTGCCGCCCCTCACCGATGGCGCGATCGAGACGCTCGTCGCGCAGGCCTCGAAGATCACCTCACCGCAGTCGTACTGCATCGTCTTTCAGCTCGGCGGCGCCCTCGGTCGCGTGGATGAGGGCGATACCGCGTTCAGCCAGCGCAGCGCCGCCCACAACGTGGGCATCGACGCGGCCTGGACCGAGGACGACCCCGAGGGGGACCGGCACATCGCCTGGGTACGGGACTTCTACGACGCGATGCAGCCGCATGCGGGCGGCCACGTGTACGTGAACTTCCTCGGCGACGAGGGGGGCGAGCGGGTCCGCCAGGCCTACGGCGCCCGGAACTACGACCGGCTGGTCGAGCTGAAGCGAAACTACGACCCGACGAACTTCTTCCGGTTCAACCAGAACATCGTGCCGTAGCGGCTAGGCGGTGGCCTTCTCCTTCTCGGCCTGCTTCGCCTTCTCGGCCTCGCCCTTGCCGTTCTCCTTGGCCTTCGCGGCCTTGGCCTCGGGTGTCTCCTCGTCCGCCTGGCGGCCCATGAGGATCTCCTTGGCGATCACCAGGCGCTGGATCTGCGAGGTGCCCTCGTACAGCTGCATGATCTTCGCGTCGCGCATCAGCTTCTCGACCGGGTACTCCTTGATGAAGCCGTAGCCGCCGTAGACCTGTACGGCGTCGACGGTGACCTCCATCGCGGTGTCGGCCGCAAAGCGCTTCGCATGCGAGGCCGCCAGCGTGTTCCGCTTGCCTTGGTCGAGCAGGACGGCCGACTGCCAGACGAGCAGGCGGGATGCCTCGATCTTGGTCGCCATGTCGGCGATCATGAAGGCGACCGCCTGGTGCATGGCGATCGGGACGCCGAACTGCACCCGCTCCTTGGCGTAGTCGGAGGCGAACTCGAACGCGGCCTGCGCGATCCCGACGGCCAGGCCGGAGACGCCCGGTCGCGTGCGATCGAGCGTCATCATCGCGAGCTTGAAGCCGTGGTTCTCCTCGCCGAGCAGGTGGTCGGCGGGGACCTCGGTCTCGTTGAAGGTGATCGTGGCGGTGTTGGAGGCCCGCTGTCCGAGCTTGTCCTCCTTCTTGTCCACCGTGACCGTGTCGTCCTTGGGGACGACGAAGGCGGAGATGCCGCGGTGACCGGCGTCCTTGTCGGTCTTGGCGTAGACGGTGAACCAGTCCGCGTAGCCGCCGTTGGTGATGAAGCACTTCGAGCCGTTGATGACGTACTTGTCGCCCTTCTTGACGGCAGTGGTCTTCATCCCTGAGACGTCGGAGCCCGCGTCCGGCTCGGTGAGGCAGAAGGAGGCGAGCTTCGGAGCCTCGATCAGCATCCCGAGGTACTTCTTCTTTATCTCCTCGGAGCCGCCGAGGCCGACCGGCGCGGAGGCCAGGCCGTTGGCCATCAGGCTGGTGCCGATGCCGGAGCATCCCCAGCCGACCTCCTCCTCGATCAGGCAGCCGGAGAGATAGTCGAGGCCGGGACCGCCGTACTCCTCGGCGATGTGGGTGTTCATCAGCCCGATCTCCCAGGCCTTCTCGACGATCTCCTGGGGCCAGGTCCCGTCCTTGTCGTAGTCCCAGGCGACCTTGCGGATGTCCTTCTCGGCGAAGCTGTGCGCGAGCTCGCGCAGGTCCTTCTGCTCGTCGGTAAGCGTCAGGTCAACCACGGTGAATGGGCTCCTTGTGTCGGGGTCCGCGCGCGCAGGCGTCGCGGCCGAAAACCGATTGACTGGTCAGTCAGCCAGAACCAAAGGGTAGCATTGCCCCGTGACCCTCGCGGCGGTCGAGATGGGAACCGTGCTGATCCTGATCGCGATCGTCGCGCTGCCGATCGGGGCGGTTGCCTTCGCGCTGGGCGCCGGCAACGCGCTGAAGCAGATCGGCAAGGGGGACTTCGCGATGGAGCACGAGATGCCGCAGGGCCCCCGCGGCGGGGGCCCGCCGGTCTCCGCGGCGGTGCGCGAGGAGGAGATCCGGCAGATGATCGAGGCGCGCTCCTACCGGCGCCAGGCCCGCGGCGAGGAGGCGCTGGACGTCGACGGCGAGGTGGATCGGCTGCTCGCCTCCGAGCGCGGCTCCGGCTCGCTCGGGGGCGACGAGGGCCTGCGCGAGGAGGTGCGCCAGCTCGTGGTGGCTCGCAACGAGCGCCGCAGGCGGCAGGGCAAGGACGAGCTCGATGTCGAGCAGGAGATCGACCGCCAGCTCCGAGAGCTCGAGAACCTCGGGCAGTAGGGGAGCCTTCCGGCCAATAAGATCCGGGCCGTGAAAGCCGATGACGCCGAGGCCCGGGTGATGGAGCTCGAGGAGCTCACCATGCAGCCCGGCACCTACTTCAACCCGCAGACCGAGGTGCTCGTGATCGTCGACGACTCCTCCTCGATGGACCAAGAGGTCTTCAACATGGAGGCCTACGAGGGCGCCAGCTGGGTCCGCCTCTCCGACGAGGTGCCGGTGGACGAGGAGGGCCGGGACAGGCTGCTCGAGGACTTCCAGACCCACTACCACCCGGGCTCGGGGGGCTCGGTCTCGGAGACCGCGCTCGAGCAGGGGGACGAGGAGCTCGACGAGGACGAGGAGGGCCAGGACCCGGGGCGGGAGGATTAGCGACCAGCGGATCAGGGCTGCTGGCTGAGGGTTGCCAGGGCGTCCGCGCCCTGACCCGGCACGCCCGGAGGCGAAGCCGAGGACGTGGCCGGTTGGTGTCGCCCGAGGAGATGGGCGTTGATGGCGAAGCCGTTTAGACCGACACAACGACGATGAAGGCCGCGTAGAGACCGAGCCAGGCGATCACGGCCGGCAGCTCGAAGCGCCCGCGCAGCCGCAGCGCCCAGTAGGCGAGCACGCCCCCCGCCAGCCCCAGCACGACCGAGATTGCGGCGTTGCCGCTCAGCTCCCAGTCGGTGAAGGCGAGGCCGATCCCCACCGGGATGGTCGACTGGAAGACCATCGCGCCGGTGATGTTGCCGAGCGCCAGCGAGTCCTTGCCCTCGCGCACCCAGAAGAAGCTGTTCACCTTCTCGGGCAGCTCGGTGGCGAGCGGCGCCAGGATGAGGGAGAGGGCGATCGCCTCGATCCCGATGTCCTCGGCGACGTGCAGCAGCTCCTCGACGAACAGATGCGCCCCTCCGACCATCGCCCCGAGGCCGACGAAGAACTGGAGTACCGCGGTGCCGAGCTCCTGTCCCTCGCGACGGCCGCGGCCGCGCCGCGACATGATCAGGGGGTTGATCGTCTCCTCGGGCTGGATCTCGCCCCCTCGGGCGAGGGTGCGCCAGACGTAGACCACATACGCGCCGAAGAAGAGGCCCCCGGCCGGAATCCGAAGCGTCTCCGGAGCGCCGAAGCCGAACGCCAACCCGAGTCCGAAGAAGGCGAGGAAGAAGAGCAGGTCCCGATCGAGCGTCGGCACGTGCGCGCGGAGGGCGGTCCCCTGACTGCGGCGGCGCCGATAGAGGAACGCGAACAGCCCCACCAGCCCCATCGCCAGGGTGGCGAGCAGGAAGGGCGCGCCGACGATCGCGCCGATCGCGACGTCCTCGCTCTTCGTGGCACCCACCAGGGCGACGACCGCGATCAGCGTCTCCGGCATCGCGGTCCCGACGGCCGCGAGCAAGCTGCCCACCGCCCCCTCTCCCAGCTTCAGCTGATGCCCGAGCCACTCGACCGCGTTGGTGAACAGGATCGCGCCGGCCAGGATCACCGCGAAGCTCGCGATCAACAGGATCAGCTCCATCGGCCGCTCCGCACCGTTCCCTACGCGAAGAAGAAGGCCAGGCCGAGGATCACGTAGAGCGCCAAGAGCTGGACGCCCTCGAACCAGTTCGACTCGCCCTCGTTCGTCACCTGATAGGCGACCAGCACGCCGAGCACGACCCCGGCGATCTCGAAGCCGTTGAAGACCAGGGGCATCGGGCCCGGGCCGAGCACGAACGAGAGCAGCACCAGGACCGGGGCGACGAACAGCGCAATCTGAGCGCTGGAGCCGATCGCGATGTTGACCGAGAGGTCCATCTTGTCCTTGATCGCGACCAGCACCGCCACCCAGTGCTCGGCGGCGTTGCCGACGATCGCGACCACGATCACGCCGATGAAGAACTCGCTCAGGCCGATCGACTCCGAGGCGGCCTCGATCGAGCCGACCAGGATCTCCGACATCACTCCGACCGCGATCCCGGCGACGGCGAGCGCGATCACCGAGGTCCGGATGGACCATCCCCAGGTGTCGTCGTGAGACTTGCCGGCCTCGCTATGGGGGTTGAACAGCTCGCGGTGGGTGCGGAGGCTGAACAGCAGCCCGGCGACATAGGTAACGATCAGGACGACCGCGACGGCCAGGGAGAGGTCCTCGACGGTGTTGTCGAAGCTGACCCGCTCCTGGTCGATGCCGGGGAGCCCCTGCCCCTCGACCAGCTCGAAGATCGCCGGCATCACCAGGGCGGTGACCGCCAGGAAGAGCATCAGCGATTGCACGTTGGCGGCGGTGCGGTCGAAGCGCTGCACCTTCCGCCCGCCGGTCAGCCCGCCGACGAGCATCGCCGCACCCATCACCAGCAGGATGTTGCCGAGGATCGAGCCGACGATCGAGGCCTTGACCACCTCGTGCAGGCCGGCCTCGAGTGCGAACAGGGCGATGATCAGCTCCGGCGCGTTGCCGAAGGTGACGTTGAGGATGCCGCCGATACCGGGCCCGGACCGGGCAGCGACCTCCTCCGTGGCCCGGCCCATCAGGGCGGCCGTCGGGATGACGCCGAGCGCCGCCGTGAAGAAGATCAAGCCGCTGGTGGCGTGGCCCAGCTCGAGGACGACGGCGAGCGGGATGAACGGGACGAGCAGGTAGGGCCAGCCGTGCGGGGTGAGGAAGAACGACGGGGTGAGTGCGGGGCGCCCGGAGCGCTCGGGCGGTTCGGTTGCCTCCATTCGGGGCGGGAGCTTAGGGGCCCGCGTCTACTGGAGCAGCAGCTCGGCGCACTCCTGCACCGCGGCGGCGCCCTGCGCCTGTGCCAGGCACTGCTGGTAGGCCTGCGCGCCGCCGCCGCT
>JBOGZI010000178.1:0-19952 GCA_050697275.1 Solirubrobacterales bacterium
CGTCTCCCCCACGCGGCGCCGCGGCCTTCCGCGAGCCGCCCGTCCGGGCGGCGCGACCCGTGCGGGCGCGGTCGCGCTCGTCGCGACGGGGAGCGGGGCGCTGCTTTCGCACCTCGGTCTCGCAGTAGGGGCAGACCCCCCACTTCGGGTCAAGGGGCTTGCGGCACTTGCGGCAGGGGTTGCGGAGACGGCGCTCGCAGTTGGGACAGCGCAGGTAGCTGTTGCCGATCGGGTACTCGCAGTACGGGCACGACTGCTCGATCAGCTGCCGCAGCCGCAGCTCCGCGGCGCGCAGTTCGAGCTCGCGCTCCTCGCGGTCCTCGAGAAACTCCGGCGGGCGGACGATCGTGTAGACGACCGTGCCGATGAAGGGGAAGACCGAGGCCGCAGTGGCGCAGGCGATCAGCACCGGGTCCTCGAGCCGCCGCCGGGCGTCGAGGTAGGTCCAGTAGATCAGCGCCAGGTAGACGATGACCAGGAAGAGGATCAGGAGGTTGAGGATCAGGTCCAAGGCGCCGCCGCCGTCTATTCCGAAGATCGCTAGGGGCATGGGGAGTGGGAGAGCCGCGTGTCTAGTTTCGTTGGGGGTTTGCGAAAACCTGCCGGTTGCGGGGGGTTTGTACGGCTCAGAGGAAGAGCAGCCCGAAAACGTAGCCGAAGGCGAAGAAGACCAGGATCACCACCGCGACGACGACGGCCACCAGGCCCATCATCGTCAAGAGTTCTGATCGGGCCTCTCTGTCCATATCGAGCTTAGAAGGTAGTGGGAACCCGCGGCGAGCGCGACACCATCCCGCTCCCGCGCAAGCTCCCGTGCCCGCTTCCACGCCTGCAGCGGCTCGGCGATCGCCTCCGCCTCCACCCCGGCCTCGCGGCACAGCTCGGCCAGGGTCTTGGCCGGATGCGAGGCCCCGCTTGGCCTTCCTGATCCCTCGATCGCCTCGGGCGGGACCTCCGTGCAGATGAAGCGAGCCACTGCCGGCGCCAGCGCCTCCACGATCCCCTTCGCGTCCTTCTCGGAGAGGACGGCGAGGCAGCAGGCGACGTCGCGCGGCTCCGAGCGCTTCCGCAAGCCCCGCCGGACCCGCCGAGGTGGCACAAGGTCCGGCAGCAACTCGGCGAGCGCTCGCGCCCCGTCGGGGTTGTGGGCGGCGTCGAAGACCTGGACCGGATCCGTCCCGACGACCTCCGCGCGACCGGGAATCGAGCGCTGCAAAGACGACCCTCCTACAGCCTTGGGATCCCAACCCGGCTTACCGTAAGCCTCCATGGCGGCTATCTCCGCCAGGGCAAGGTTCTGATCCTGGTAGCCCAACGGCCCGGTCCCAACCACGCCGTGTACCTCTGCGTGTCGCCTCTCGGCCTCGCGAGTGATGACAGGCATCAGCTCACCGGGCACCCTCCCGAGAATTAGCTTGGTGTGACCCCGCAGCACCGCCAGCTTCTCCGCGACGATCTCCTCCAGGGTGTCGCCGAGCCATTCGGTGTGGTCGAGGCCGACCGAGGTGAGCACCGTGAGCGCAGACGGGATCACGTTGGTGGCGTCGAGGCGGCCGCCGAGGCCGGCCTCGATCACCGCGCACTGAACCCGCGCCTCGGCGAAGGCGACGAATGCGGCCGCGGTGAGCAGTTCGAACTGGGTCACCGGCCCCTCCTCCCCGGCCGAGCGGTCGGCGACCTCGGCGGACTGCTCGGCGCGCTCGAGCGCGGCGTCGAAGGCCTCTTGGGAGATCGGCTCTCCGCCGATCAGGATGCGCTCCCGCCAGGAGCGGATGTGGGGCGAGACGTAGGCACCGGCCGAGACCCCATGCGCCTCGAGCAGCGCCGCGGTCATCAGCGCCACCGAGGTCTTGCCGTTGGTGCCGACCACGTGGATCGAGGCGAAGCGGTTCTGCGGCATTCCGAGCAGCGAGCAGAGGCGCCGCATCCGCTCCAGCCCCAGCCGCCAGCCGAGCACCTCGCGCTTGGCCAGGATCTCTTCGCCGGGGCCGGCTATCCGCCCAGTTCCTCGAGTTCGGCCTTGTAGGCCCCGAGCTTGGCCCGCTCGGCGTCGACCACGTCGGCGGGCGCCTTGGCGACGAAGCCCTGGTTGGCGAGCTTGCCCTCGGCCCGCTCGATCTCCGCGCGGAGCTTGGCGCGCCGCTCCTCGATCCTCGCCGCGACGGCCTCGGCGTCCACCCCCTCGGTCGCCAGCAGCTCGACGCCCTCGACCTTGGCCATCGGGTCGCCGCCGTCCTCGCCGAACTCGACCCGGGCGAGCCGGGTGACGAGCTCATGCGGCCGCGCCCCGTCGGCGCGGGCGGAGAGAACCTGGCCCGCCGGGACCCCGGCGAGGTCGCGCCAGCGGCGCAGCGCCCTGGTCAGCCTGATCGCCCGGCCGATCTCCTCCTCGGCGGCCTCGTCGAGCAGGGACCGATCGGCCTCCGGGTAGGGATGGATGACCAGCGCCTCGGTCTCGCCCGAGGGCAGATACGAGTAGATCTCCTCGGTCACGAACGGCATCACCGGGTGGGCCAGCGCCAGTACCTGCTCGAGCGCCCAGAGCAGCGTCGCCGAAGCGGCCTCGTCGCCGCCGTAGAGGCGCGGCTTGACGATCTCCAGGTACCAGTCGCAGAACTCCGACCAGAAGAACTCGTAGAGGTCGAGCACCGCGTGGCTGAAGTCGTAGGCGGCGATGCTCTCGTTCACGGAGGCGACCGCCCGCTGCAGGCGCGAGGCGATCCAGCGGTCCTCCGCCGGGGCGTCGTCCGCCGCCAGGCTGGCCGGGACGGACTCGATCCGCTCGCGATCCAGATCGAGCG
The DNA here is from genome assembly GCA_050697275.1 of Solirubrobacterales bacterium. Taxonomy (GTDB): domain Bacteria; phylum Actinomycetota; class Thermoleophilia; order Solirubrobacterales; family 70-9; genus JBOGZI01. The sequence continues at coordinate 2,802 of JBOGZI010000178.1, forward strand.
CACCGGTGAGGATCAGCCGCGAGGCGTTCCACGTCTTGTTGGCGAGGTCGCGGCCCTGCTGCACCCGCGCCACCGAGTAGCGCACGTCCTGGGCCGAGGACATCGCCAGCAGCCCGAACCGCAGGGCGTCGGCGCCGTGCTCGGAGATCGCGTCGAGCGGGTCGATGCCGGTGCCGAGGCTCTTCGACATGCGCCGGCCGTCGGGGGCCTGGATCACCGAATGGATGTAGACGTCGCTGAAGGGGACGTCGCCCGTGAACTCGAGCGAGGTCATGATCATCCGCGCCACCCAGAGGAAGATGATCTCCCTCGCGGTCGAGAGCACGTCGGTCGGGAAGAAGGCCTTGAACTCCGGCGCGTCCGTGTCGGGCCAGCCGAGCGTCGCGAACGGCCACAGCGCGGAGCTGAACCAGGTGTCGAGCACGTCCTCCTCCTGCTCCCACCCCTCGCCCTCCGGCGGCTGCTCGCCGACGTAGATGTCGGGATCCTCGTCGGGGGCGCCGCGGTACCAGACCGGCAATCTGTGCCCCCACCAGAGCTGCCGGGAGATGCACCAGGGGCGGATCCGCTCCAGCCAGTCGAGGTAGACCTTGGTGTGGGGCTGCTCCGGGAAGAAGCGCACCCGTCCCTCGCGCACCACCTCGATCGCCGATCGCGCCATCTCCTCCATGCGGCAGAACCACTGCAGCGAGATCAGCGGCTCGATCCGCTCCCCGGAGCGGTGCGAGAAGGGGACCGAGTGCGTGAACGGCTCCTCCCCACGGATCAGGCCCTGCTCGCGGAGCTCCGCCACGACCTTCTCCTGCGCCTCCGGCGCGGTCATCCCGGCGAATCGCTCCGGCGCCTGATCGGTGATCCGGCCGTCCTGCCCGATCACCGAGATCTCCTCGAGGCCATGCTCGCGGCCGATCTCGAAGTCATTCGGGTCGTGACCGGGCGTGATCTTGAGCGCCCCTGTCCCGAACTCGGGGTCGACATGCTCGTCGGCGATCACGGGCAGCTTCCGCCCGACCAGCGGCAGGATGGCCGTCTTCCCGACCACGTCCCGGTAGCGCTCGTCGTCCGGGTTGACCGCCACCGCGGTGTCGGCCAGCATCGTCTCGGGGCGGACCGTCGCGACCACCAGCTCGCCCCCGTCCTCAAGCGTGTAGGCGATCTCGCAGAGCGTGTCGGTCACCTCCCGGTTCTCGATCTCCAGATCCGAGATCGCCGAGTGCAGGCCGGGGTCCCAGTTGACCATGTAGTTGTCGCGGTAGATCCAGCCCTTCTCGTAGAGCGCGACGAAGACTCTGTACACGGCCCGCACGTAGCCCTCGTCGAGGGTGAACCGCTCCCGCTCGTAGTCGCAGGAGGCGCCCAGCCGCTTGTACTGCTCGATGATCGTCGAGCCGTACTGCTCCTTCCACGCCCAAACGCGCTCGGTGAAGGCCTCACGCCCCACCTCCTGGCGAGAGGTCCCCTCCTTGGCGAGCTCCTTCTCCACGACCGCCTGGGTCGCGATCCCAGCGTGGTCGGTCCCCAGAATCCACATCGTGTTGCGGCCACGCATCCGGTGGATCCGGATCAGGGCGTCCTGGATGGCGCCGTTGAGGGCGTGGCCCATGTGCAACTCGCCGGTGACGTTGGGAGGCGGGATCGCGATCGAGTAGTTCTCTTCCGGCGTCCCCTCCGCCGGCGGGTGGAACCAGTCCCCCTCCATCCAGCGCTCGAAGACGCGCTGCTCGACCTCGCTCGGGTCCCAGCGGGTCCGAGCCTCCAGCGTCTTGCGGCGATCGGGATCCATCGGCGCCGATTATTCACGCTCGGGTGCCGCGTGCGACCCGGAGAGGGGCGGCTGTGGGCCGATCGTGACCGGTGACGCCCGATTCCTCGATTTCCGGCAGACTTCCGGTCCGTGAGTCCCGCCAACACGACCCTGGTCCGCCGTGTGACGCTGCGCGAGCACCACCGTCCCCGCGGGCGGGTGCACTACTTCTTCGAGGGCAAGGAGATCGCCAAGCCGGCCGCGCTCGAGATCGTCAGCGCCCCCGGCGGCGCCTGCCACATCATCTACCTCGGCAGCGGCCAGGAGGAGCTCACCGAGAGCTGGCACCCGACCGTGGACGCCGCGCTCTTCCACGCCAAGGGCGAGTACGGGATCGAGCCCGAGGAGTGGGAGAACCTCGCCCCGGGCGCCCGGGGCCTCTAGCCGCCCCTAGGCCGTCTGCTCGCCGACCGCCGGGTCCTCGAGTTCGATCTCGTGCTCGCCGGTGGCGTCGGTGACCAGCATCGGGCGCTGGCCCTTCTCGATCGTCTCCTTGGTCACCAGGCACTTGGTGACGTCGCCGCGGGAGGGCAGCTCGAACTGGACGTCGAGCAGGGTCTCCTCGAGGATCGAGCGCAGCCCGCGGGCGCCCGTCTCGCGCTCCAGGGCCTTGTCGGCAATTGCCCCGAGCGAGTCGGGTGCGAAGACCAACTCGATGTCGTCGAACTGGAAGAAGCGGTGGAACTGGCGGGTGAGCGCATTGCGCGGCTCGGTCAGGATCGTGATCAGGTCGTCGCGGGTGAGCTGGTGGATCGCGGCGACGACGGGCAGGCGCCCGATGAACTCGGGGATCAGCCCGTACTCCATCAGGTCCTCGGGCAGCACCTTCTCGAAGTACTCGCCGGTGTCCTTGTCGGCGGCCGAGGTGACCTCTGCGCCGAAGCCGACCCCGTGGTTGCCGATTCGCTTCTCGATCACCTCGTCGAGCTGTCCGAATGAGCCGCCGCAGACGAAGAGGACGTTCGAGGTGTCGATCGTCAGGAACTCCTGGTGGGGGTGCTTGCGGCCGCCCTGCGGGGGCACGGAGGCGGTGGTGCCCTCGAGGATCTTGAGCAGCGCCTGCTGCACTCCCTCGCCCGAGACGTCCCGGGTGATCGACGGGTTATCGGCCTTGCGGGCGATCTTGTCGATCTCGTCTATGTAGATGATCCCCGTCTCCGCCTTCTTCACGTCGAAGTCAGCGGCCTGGATCAGCTTCAAGAGAATGTTCTCGACGTCCTCGCCGACGTAGCCCGCCTCGGTCAGCGCCGTGGCGTCGGCGATCGCGAAGGGGACGTTGAGGATCTTCGCCAGCGTCTGGGCGAGCAGCGTCTTGCCGCAGCCGGTGGGGCCGAGCAGCAGGATGTTCGACTTCTGCAGCTCGATCTCGCCGTCCTCGCCGTTGGAGGCCATCTGGACCCGCTTGTAGTGGTTGTAGACGGCAACGGAAAGGGCGCGCTTGGCGCCCTCCTGCCCCACCACATACTCGTTCAGCACCTCCCAGATCTCCTTCGGCTTCGGCAGGTTCTCGAGCTCGAAGCTGGGGGGAGCGGTGAGCTCCTCGTCGATGATCTCGTTGCAGAGGTCGATGCACTCGTCGCAGATGTACACGCCGGGTCCGGCGATCAGCTTCTTGACCTGGCGCTGCGACTTGCCGCAGAAGCTGCAGAGGAGCTGCTCGTTGGATTCGGTGGGACGTGCCAGCGGATTACTCCCTTTGGTCTCGGCTCGCCGGCCGAGGCGCTACCTCTTCCTCGCGGAAAGCTTAGAAGACGCCCGGTGCCGGCCTGACGCCTTCGGTTACGCCGTGGGCGGCCGGTTTCCTTCCATGGTTGGATCGGTCAGGCAGGACCCGGGCATGACCCGGCTAGTTGGTATCCGCTCTAGAGGGCGCGATCGAGTACTTGGCGACGATCCTCTCGACGGTGCGGTGGATCGGTCCGCTAGGGGCGCAGGGAGCCGACGAGGTCGGCGGCGGGCCGGACCTCGCCGAGACGACGCACCGTCTCCCCCGCGTAGAGCGGCCCCGTCTCGATCAGCCCGGGCGGCCCGTCGTCGGTCGGGGGCTGGGCCGAGAGCAACGGCAGCCTGGGGGTCTGGCGGAGGAGCAGGCGCGCCTGCGCGCTCGAGGGAAATCGCCTGGCCAGCGGGGAGAGCGCGCGGTCGGCGACGCGCACCCAGGCCGGACCGCGCGGATCGGCGGCGGTCCAGCGCCGGGTCGAGGCGTTCGCCACCACCCGGTGGGGCGCGGCGGGCCAGCCGAGCCCGAACAGCTCGGTCAACTGGGTCGAATCGGCCTCGGCGAGTCGCCGCTTGTACTCGGGATGGGCTCGGCTCTCCTCGCTGAGCAGGAAGGCGGTGCCCAGCACCGCCGCAGTCGCCCCGGCCTCCAGCGCCCGCTCGACGTCAGCGCGCTCCGCCATCCCTCCCGCGAGCAGCACGGGGAAGCCGTCGGGAACCGCGCGACGGACCCGCTCGAGCAGCTCGAGCGACGACGTCGTGCCCCTGACGTGTCCGCCGGACTCGACCCCCTGAGCGATCACCCCATCCGCCCCGGCGGTCACGGCGGCACGGGCTTCCTCCGCCGAGCCGCATTGGTGCAGCCAGGGCCTGGGGCCCGGACGCCGCGGCCGGCCCCAGAAGGTGACCACGAGGTCCGCGTCCGCGGCGGCCCGTCTGGTCGCCCGCCGGGTGAAGGGGAGCAGCAGGTTGACCGCGATCGGTCGACCGGTGAGCCGTCGCGCGGCGGAGATCTCGTCGGAGAGGGCATCCGCCGGGATGGTCCCGATCGTGCCCAGGCCGCCCGCCTCGGAGACCGCCGCGGCCAGCTCGTGCCGCGAGATCCCTCCCCCCATCCCGGCCTGGATGACGGGGAGCTCCACTCCGAGGCGCTCGAGGAGCGCGTGCACGGGTCGAACCTAGCTGTAGCGGTCCCAGGCGCGCAGCGCGGGCTTCGGGTCGATCGGCCGTCCCCTGCGGTAAAGCTCGAAGTGGAGATGGCAGGGAGTGCTGCCGGCGTTGCCGGTGCGACCGATCTGGCCGACGATCTCGCCGATGTGGACCGTGTCCCCCCTCCGCAGGGGCGAGGGGCGCACCATGTGCGAGTACTGGTACTTGCGCCGCTCCCCCAGCCCCCGGATCACGATGAAGTTCCCGTCGAGCCGGGGGTCGAAGGCCCGCTTCACAACGGTCCCGGTCCGCACGGCGGCCAGGGGAGTGCCGCAGCGGCCGGTGATGTCGAAGCCGATGTGGGTGCGCCCGCCGTTCCGCCCTGCGCCGAACTCGCCCACGGCGCCGCGGCCGCCGTGCGGTCCCCGGACCGGGAAGAAGTGCCCGCGGAGCGCCACCGAGCCCGCCTCGCGGTCGGCGCCGGCGCCGTCCCCGATCAGCGCCCGGTAGCTGCCGTCCGGGACCGGCACCCCGCGGCCGTTGAGCCCGTCCCAGACCTGGGTCTGGTCGGTCCCGGGCTGCACGCCGCCGAGGTCGTAGCGGCGCACCTCACGGCCGTCGCCGACGATCCTGATCACGACGCCGGCCGGCGCCGGAGCGGCAATGCGGAACTCGATCCGTACCCCGGCCCTGGCCGCCGTGAACCCGCGCGTCGGCTCGACCGAGGCCCGCTGGACGCTGAAGTCGGCGGCCGGCGAACCGGCCGGAGTGGAGACCGCGATGAGCCCGCCGAGGAGCCCGATCAGGCTGAGGGCGGCCCCGCGCCGCATCAGGTGAAGGTCAGCGGTGCTCGATCACGCGGTCGACCAGCTTGTACGCCTTGGCCTCCTCCGCGCTCATGAAGTAGTCCCGCTCGGTGTCCTTGGCGACCTTGTCGACGTCGTGGCCGGTGTGCTTCGCGATGATCTCGTCGAGGCGGCGGCGGACGTCGATGATCTCCTTGGCGTGGATCTCGATGTCAGCGGCCGGGCCCTGGAAGCCGCCCGAGACCTGGTGGATCAGGATCTTCGAGTTGGGCAGGGCCATCCGCTTCTCGTTGGCGCCGCCCGCGAGCAGCAGCGCGCCCATCGACATCGCCACGCCGACGCAGATCGTCGCGACGTCGGGCTTGATGAACTGCATCGCGTCGTAGATCGCCAGCCCCGCGTAGACCGAGCCGCCCGGCGAGTTGACGTAGATGCTGATGTCCTTGTCCGGGTCCTCGGACTCGAGGTGGATCAGCTGGGCGACGATCAGGTTGGCGATGTCCTCGGTCACCGGGGTGCCGAGGAAGACGATCCGCTCGTTGAGCAGGCGCGAGTAGATGTCGAACGCCCGCTCGCCGCGGGACGTCTGCTCGACCACCATCGGGACCAGGGGGCTCATTGGCGGCTGATACTAGCCAACGGGGTGCACCGGGCCCGGGGGGCAACGCGGTGGATTGCGCCTCCCGGCACAAGCGGGAGAATGCGGGCCGTGACGCCGGGTAAGGAGATCGTCACGGTCGGCCACTCCAACCACGAGGAGTCCGCCTTCCTCGAGCTGCTGCGCGCCGGCGACGTGGAGCTGCTGGTAGACGTCCGCGCCAACCCCCGCTCGCGCTATCCGCAGTTCAACCGCTCCGCCCTCGCCGCCTCGCTGAAAGAGGGGGGGATCGACTACGTCCACCTGGGGGAGCAGCTCGGCGGGCGCCGCGAGTCACGACCGGACTCACTCAACCTCGCGCTGCCCGAGGGCCCCTTTCGCGGCTACGCCGACCACATGGACACCGGGGTCTTCGCCGACGGGCTGGCCCATCTGGAGGAGCTCGCGGGCGAGCGACGCACCGCGGTGATGTGCGCCGAGGCCGACTGGCGCCACTGCCACCGCCGGCTGGTCGCTGATGCCCTGGTGGTCCGGGGCTGGCGAGTCCTTCACCTGGGCGCGCGGGGAGGGATCGAGGAACACCAGCTGACCGAGTTCGCCCAGCTCGAGGGGGAAAGGCTCAGCTACCCAGCACCCCAGACCTCGCTGGGCATCTAACCCGCCCCTCAGATCCGCAGCCTGCGCGCAGGTCCCAGGTAGCCGGGCGGAACCCTCTGCCGCAGCACCCGCAGGCCCGGCAGACGAAGGCACGCGATCGTGCCCAAAGGCCTGTATCCAACTGCAGCGACCAGGCCGCGCCCGGCGACGTTTCCGGGCATGAAGGTGGCAAGTAGCCGCCGATAACCCTCGGAGTGAAGCAGGCCGACCGCGAACGCCACGCCCTCGGCGCCGACTCCGCGGCCCCGGGCAGCTCGCGACGTGTAGACGTCATGGACGTAGACCACCCCTTCGGGCAGGTCGAAGGCGTGGTCGAGATAGGGCATCTCGGCACACCCGGTGGCCAGCCAGCGTGCCGAGACCACGTCCCCCTCGACTCGGGCCAGGACGCAGCGCTGGCCGGTCTCGAGCCGTCGCTCGACCTCGGCTGCTGCGAGGCCGGGACGAAGGCCCAGGTAGTCATCCAGGTGACCGGGTTCGAGGAACTCGAAGGAGATTCGGGGGCGGGACCGCCGGGAGGGCGGGTGGTCGTCCACCTCGCGAGCGACCAGCACCAGGCGCCGGTAGACGGTGAGGCCGAGGGAGCGCCACCAGAAGCTCCGCACGCCCTCCTCGCGGAGGACCTCGATGGCGCGTCGCGGGAGGGGGGCGCGATCAGCGCTCACACCCAGGGCCGGATGGCGAGCGCCGCCACGAAGTGCCCGCTCAGGTACCTCGTCGGCAACCGCTGCAGTCGCTCCGCGGCGACCAGCGCGCCGATCGCGCGCCGCCTCTCGCGCTCGGAGCGCGGCAGCGGGAGCGCCGCGACCAGGGCTCGCGGAGCGTGAAGGATCGCCGTCAGCTCGCGCACCTGCAACCCAGCCTCGGCGAGGAGCGTTCGCAGCCGCCGCGGTCCGCAGGTCCAGCCGGTCTCGTAAGGGAAGCCGCCGCGGAGCCGGCGCGCCGGTCTCTCAGGAAGCCGATTGCGGACCGCGATCATTGGGTTGAGCGGATTGTCGAGGGTGACGATCACCCGGCCGCCCGGTCGGGTCACCCGGGCGACCTCGCTCAGCGCAGAGCGAACCCCGGAGACGTCGTCGAAGTGATCCAGGGTCGAGTTGGAGACGATCGCGTCGAAGCGGGAGTCCTCGAACGGCAGTGCCCTGAGGTCGGCCCGGATCGCCTCCAGCCCAGGGTGTTGCCGCCGCACCGGGCCCACGATCGAGTCCGCGATGTCGATGCCCACGATCTGGCGGGCCCGCGGACGCAGCGCCGGCAGGAGGCCCTCGGAGACGTACTCGTCGAAGAGGTCGGTCTTGAGCACGGAGTCGAACCCTGCCGGGAGCCAGCGCTCGAGTAGGCGGCAGTTGACCGCGTCGCTCTGCAGCCGCCATAACGGCGCCGGTCCCTGCGGCCACCACTTCGCCCGGAGCTCCCACCCTGCCTGTTCCGCGGAGGTGCTCGGGCTCGCGACTCTCGTCGCCACCTGGCCACCTTACCCGGCGGCGGCCGATCGGTTTCGGAGGACTAGCGTGTAGGGCCGTGAGGATGGACCCGCGCAGCGCCGAAGCGGAGCCGGTCATCCGCCGGCAGTAAGGTTCCTGAGATGCCCCCGCGAGGGGGCGAGCGCAGCCTCGCTACCCGGCTCGCCTGGACCGCCCATGTCGTCCGCCGCGCCCCCTTCGAGGCCCGTTTTCCGTTCCGGCCCCCAGCCGCGATCGAGCGGGCCCAGACACGGCGTCTCGCCGCCACGGTCGCACATGCCCATGAGCACGTGCCCTACTACCGGGAGACCATGCGGCGGATCGGGTTGGCACCCGGGGAGGTTCGAAGCGTGGCCGACCTCGCTCGACTCCCTCTGATCGAACGCGATCAGGTCCAGCGGGATCCCGAATACTTCCTCTCGCGAGCCGAGCCCTTGGACTCCTACGTCGAGCTTCGCAGCGGGGGTAGCACGGGCGACCCATTGAGCCTCTTTCATCACCCTTTCTCGCTGTTCGAGCAGGCCGTCTACACGGAGCGTCGGCGATCGATCATCTCGCGGCTCGCCCGCCGCTACCGCTATCGCGAGGCCCGAGTCGCCGATATCCCCGGCAGCTACGCCGGCGCGCAACACGTCGCACGGGCGTTCAAGGGCCTGAGCCTGGCACCGCCGGCGCTGCGAGTGAGACGGCGCCAGTACGAAGCCCTGACGCCGCTCGAGGAGCTGATTCCGCGGGACGGCATGAGCGAATCGGCGCGGACCATGATCAGCCGCGAGTTCGGCGTGGAGGTGCTGAGCACCTACACCGCGAGCGAGGCCTTCCAGATCGGCTTCGAGTGCGAGCACCATCGCGGCCACCATCTGAACGTCGATCTGTTCCCGGTCAGGATCATCTCCGATCAGGGCCGGAACATGCCGGACGGGGAAAGCGGAGAGGTCGTCGTCTCGAACCTGCAGGCACGGGGAACGATCCTCCTCAACTACCGGCTGAACGACATCGCGGCCAGGCGCCCAGGTCGCTGCCCGTGCGGCCGGACCCTGCCGCTGCTGTCCCTCGTTCAGGGCCGCAGCGACGAGTGGCTCGAGGATGCACAGGGCGGCGCATCCATTCTCAGACGGCGCGCATCCTCATCCATGACGAGCTCGAGGTGCTGCGCTTTCAGCTGATCCAGGAGGCACGGGGCAGGTTCCGCGCCGCGCTGGTGACCGCCCCCGAGGCGGATCGAGACGCGATCCGACGGCGCCTTGCGCTCCGCTTCGAGTCCACCTTCGGCGAGGGAACCGTGCTACGCGTCTCCTTCGTCGACTCGCTTCCCCGCAGCCCCGCGGGCAAGACGCGACCGGTGATCTCGATGGCGGCGCTCGATCGCGCCGAGGGAGCCGGGATCGTCCAGCCTGGGCCGGGCTGAGGACTCAGTCCCCGGGGGTCCAGAGACTGCCCTTCTCCTCCCGCTCCTTCTCCGGCGTCCAGATCTGCTCGCGGGCCTCGGCCTGCTCGAGCGGGATCGGTGTCGCCTCCTCGGCGATCACCTCGAGGGCGCGGCGCAGGCGAAGGTCCTGCTTGAGCAGGTCCTCGCGGCCGCTCTGGCGGATCTGCTCAAGCGCCTCCTTCGGCTCGGGGTGGCCATGGTCCTCGTGGCCCGGGGGCGGAGTGAGCGCCTGCAGCAGGTCCTCGTCCGTGATCTCGATCCCCTCCGCATCGGCGACTGCCTCCAGCACCGCCTCGCGCTTCAGCGCCCGCTCGGCGTCGGGCCGCGCCTCGGAGATCAGGTCCTCGCGGCTCTTCCCCTGCACCTTGAGGTAGGCCTCCGGGTCCATGCCCCGCTGCTGCAACTGGCGCTCCACCCGCCGCCACATCTCCTCGGCCCGGGCGGCGATCACGGCGTCGGGCGGCTCCACCTCGGCCTTCTCCACCGCGGCGTCGAGGGCGGCCTCGCGGAAGCGCTCGGCCACCTGCTGCTCGAGAGCCTCCCGGATCCGCTCCTCGATGTGGCTGCGCAGCTCGTCGAGCGTCTCGAACTCGGACGCCTCCGCCGCGAAGTCATCGTCCAGCTCCGGCAGCTCCTTCTCGCGGACCTCCCGCACCCTGATCTCGAACTCCGCGGTCTTGCCCGCCACCTCCTCGGCGGGGTAGTCGTCGGGAAAGGTCACCGTCGCCTTCCGCTCCTCGCCCGGCTCGGCGTCCTCGACCGCCTGCTCGAGCTCGGGCAGGACCCGCCCGGCCCCGAACTCGAGCAGATAGTCCTTGGCCGAGCCGCCCTCGAACGGCTCGCCGTCGATCTTTCCCTCGTAGTCGATCAGCAGGACGTCGCCCTGCTTCGCCTTGCGCTCGACCGGGTTCAGCTTCGCGAAGGCCTCGCGGAGGCGGTCGAGCTCGGCGTCCACGGCCTCCTTGGGGATCTCGGGCTCCGCGCGGCCCACCTCGAGCCCCTTGTAGTCCCCGAGCTTCGCCTCAGGCCTCACCGCCACCTCGATCGCGAAGCGAAGCGGCTCGCCCTCCCCCGGCAGCTCGGTCAGGTCGAGCTTCGGATCGCCGACCGGACTGACCCCCGAGTCCAGCATGGCGCGCTCGTACCAGTCCCCCAGCGAGCTCTCCAGGGCCTCGGTCAGCACCGTCTCGCGGCCGAGCCGCTGCACCACCATCTCCGCCGGCACCTTGCCCTTGCGGAATCCCGGGATCTTCAGGTCGCGGCCCAGCCGAGTAGCCGTTTCCTGGATGCGCACGTCGACATCCTTCGGGTCTACCCCAACCTCGACCCGGACCCGCGACTCGGGCAGCTCCTTTACGGTCGTCTCCATCGCGCGGACCTTAGACGACGATCGCAACCCGCCCGGCAGCCCCTCCGGGCTGTCGCAACGGGAGCGGGCCGAGTCCTGGTTGCTCACCGGGCCACCGGGGCGGGTGCTCTCCTTCTCCGCTGACCTGGCGCTGGCGGTGCCGCTGCTGCTCGCGCACGGCGCCCGCCGCGCCTGGCAGCGGGTGTCGGCGGGCCGAGGCGCAGGGGACGAGCGGGGCGACGATCAGTCCTCGCCCGCGGCGTAGCCGAGGATCGAGCGGTCGATCAGCCACTCGACCGGGGCGACGTCGTCGGTGTAGACCTCGCCTCCCTCCAGTCGCGATCCGATGCGGTCGGAGGCGGCCGCGGCGACCACCCGGAGGTCGTCCGGCAGGTCCGGCAGCGCCTCGGCGAGGCGCTCGGCTGAGGCCGACGCCTCGCTCGCCAACAGCAGTGTGTTGGTGGGCTCGAGCGGGTCGCGGATCACCGTCGGGAAGACCTCGGCCATGGTGCGGCCGAGAACCTTCTCGAGGTCGTCGTTCCCCTCGGGGTGCCCGGCGTTGACGATCACTGCCCCGCCCGGAGCGAGGCGGTCGCGGGCGAGCTCGAAGAACTCGCGGGTCGCCAGGTAGAACGGGATGTAGGGCTGGCGGTAGGCGTCCACCATGATCACGTCGTAGTCGCCGTCCGAGTTGCGCAGCCAGGGCCGGGCGTCGTCGTGGAAGACCTCGAGCCGCGGGTTGTCGAGATCGAAGTAGCGCTCTCCGAGCTCGGTCAGCTTCGCGTCGATCTCGACCCCGTCCACCTCGGTCTCGGGGAAGAAGTGGCCATAGGCCCGGGCGGTGGTGCCGGCTGCGTTGCCGAGGATCGCGATCCGCTCGGGCGGCTCGCCCCGAGCCGCGAAGGGAAGCGTCAGGTAGCCGTCCCAGACGTCCCCGGTCAGGTAGCTCCCGGGGCGGTACATCGAGTGGACAGCCTGGCCCTCGTTCAGCTCCAGCAACCGGTCGCCGTCGTCCTCCTCGATCACCCGGATGTGCTGCTCCTCGCTCTCGCCCTCGAACAGGACCTGCTCGCCGTCGGTCGCCCGCACCGCGCCGACCGGCACCGCCAGGACGGCGGCGAGCCCCGCCGGGATCGCCAGGTAGCGCCAGCCGAGTCCCGCGGCGGCAACCAGCGCCAGCGCCACGGCGAAGGAGAGGAAGGTGCGCTGGGTGCCGATGAACGGGATCATCACCAGCGCCGCCAGCATGGTCCCCAGCAGCGAGCCGGCGGTCGAGACCGCGTAGAGGCGGCCCGCCGTGCGCCCGGAGTGCTCGACGTCCGGGGTGGCGAGCCTCACCGCCCAGGGCGAGCAGGCGCCGAGCAGCACCACCGGCACCGCGATCAGGAAGAGGACGCCGACCAGTGAGCCGACGAAGGCGCCGGCCGAGATCTCGTCGAGCGCGTCCACGGAGACCTCGAAGAAGGGGCGCGCCGCGAAGGGCACCACCGCGAGCAGCGCCGCGGCCGCGCAGACCATCAGGCAGAGCCCCCGCATGTGGGGATGGCGGTCGCCCAGCCTCCCTCCGAGCCAGTAGCCGATCGAGAGCGAGACGAGGACGACGCCGATCGTGTTCGCCCAGACGATCGTGGAGGCGCCGAAGTACGGCGCCATCAGCCGCGCCGCGGCGATCTCGGCTCCGAGGCTGGCGGTGCCGACCACGAAGACGAGGAGGTAGAGGAAGCGGTTGGAGCTCATCTGAGTCTGCGCATCAGCGTCGCGCACGTACCCCTAGGCGTCCCTGATCCGCTTCGCCAGCCGCCCGCCCTGGCCCGAGGCCGCGGCCCTCTCGGCCCGGCCCTCGGGAAGCTGGACCCCGCGCGCCTCGGCGAGGTCGGCCAGCCGCTGGCGCTCCGAGTCCTGTTTCGCCCAGAGCAGGAAGAGCCAGGCCAGGGTCCCCAGGGTGATCAGCCCTCCCTCGAGGGTCATGATCACCCCGGCCGTGCCCTGGTCGGTGAGCGGCGAGATCCCGAACTCCGCCTCGCCGGGCCCGTAGTCGGGATAGAAGACGGTGTTGGACCACATGAAGGCGTTGCCGAGCACGGTCCCCGCGAAGCGGACGCCGACCACGTAGCCGAACTTCGCGGGGAGCCCGAACCAGCTCGGCTGGGGCAGCGGGCCGACCAGCGGCATCCACATCAGCACCCCGAAGCCGATGAAGCATGCGTGCTGCAGGGCGTGCAGGGGCTCGCTGGCGAGTGCCCCCTGATAGAGGACGGGCAGATGCCAGACGTAGAGATTGACCACCCAGAGCGGTAGCGCGATCAGGGGGTGGGTCAGGCTGCGCAGCCACCCGAACCAGCGGATCGCGAGCAGCGGCTGGAGCAACGGCCCGGTCAGCCCGAGCACCATCAGGAAGGCCCCGATGTCCCCCATCAGCAGGTGCTGGGACATGTGGGCGAGCAGCAGCTCCTCGCCCATGTGCGCGAGCGGAGAGGCGAAGGCGGCGGCGATCACGGCGAGCCCCGCCGCGAAACAGGCGATTCGCCAACCCGGCACGGGCCGGCCCTCGCCCGCCAGCGCGATCGCGCGCAGGGCGTAGGCCGCTCCCACGACCGTCAGGCCGGCGAGCTGCAGCGGCTCCCAGGCGCCGCCGCCGACATGCGCGAGCAGCGGGGTCATCCAACGCCAGCGTAGAGGGCCGGCGCCCTCGCCCGGGCGGTCGGGCCGCTAGGCGATCTCCATCCGGACCCGGATGATCGTGCCCGCCGGGTTCGAGCGGATCTGGACCAGGTCGGAGACCTGATTGACGAGCCAGAGGCCGCGGCCGCCCAGCTGCTCCGGCGAGGGGCGCCACCGGCCCACCAGCGGCTCCTCCATCCTGCCCTCGTCATGGATCTCGCAGAGGAGGGCTCCATCCTCGCGCCAGACCCGGGCGATCCCCCTTCCTCCGCCGTGGCGCACGCTGTTGGTGGCGAGCTCGCTGACCACCAGCGCGAAGTCGGCGACGCGCCCTTGATCGAGGCCGGCACGGGCCGCCATCCCGGAGATCTCGCGCCGCAGCGCCGGGACCTGCTCGCGGCTGAAGGCGAAGCCCTCCGCCTCCAGCGGGGCCGGGGTGAGGGGCCCCACGAACGGGCGCCCGCTCGAATCCGCCTCGTAGGAGTCGCTGGGCCGCTGTGCCCCGGCCTCGGAGACGCTCGGATGCGTCGCCCGCGCCCCCGCGATCACGTCCGCCGGGAGGCCGTCACGGTCGTAGGGGCAGAGCAGCTTCCACGGGGTCCCGCCGTCGAACGTCAGGTTGAGCAGCGACTCGTGGTGCTGGCACTCGACGATCTCGTCGGGACGGCGGCCGGGCCAGATCGGCTCGCCGATCCCGCGCACCCGCCGACCCTCTACGGCGTGCTCAGCGACGAAGTCGCGCCACGCGGGGATGATCCGCGCCGGATTGGTCCCGAGCTCGACCATGTCGGTGAACCGGATCCGCTTGCCGTCGCCGCCGAGCTCCGACTGAAGCAGGCGGAGCCTCGCCCTGCCCGCGGCGACGAGGATCGGCTCCTCCGCCTCGAGCCCGGCGCGAATGAACGGGATCGTGCCGGCGAGGAACTCGTCCTCGCCGCCGTAGAGGAGAGCCTCGTGGTGAAATCCGTTCGCCGCGCTCAGTACCGACCTCCATCAACCCGCGCGCTGATGACCTCGAGTCCCCCAGGTCGAGAAGCTCATCCCCGGGACCACACCTCGCCAAACCCGGCCGGCCGCCGGGACAAGGCCGCTGTCATCCCGCTGACCTGGGCTCAGCGTGGCGGCGGAAGCAGCGCCCGGAGGAAGGCGAGCGCGTCCGCCTGCGAGGCGAACGGGATGTCGCCGTGGCCCACGCCGGGGTACTTCCTGTAGGTGACCTTGTTCCCGGCGCCCACCAGCTCGCCGTTGAGCTGGTCGGTGAAGTTCGGGAACACGGTCATGTCCGCCTCGCCCTGGGCGATCATGATCGGCGCCCGGGTCCGCACCAGCGGGTTCATCTTCGCCAGCTGGGGCAGTAGAGGCGACAGGTCCGAGCCCTGCCGCTGGATCTCGGACGGCGGGACGCTGCCGAGCCGACTGGAAGACCCGAGCTGCCCGATGCACTCCCTCTGCAGGAACGGGTAGAAGGCGAGCACCCGGTCGGAGAGGATCGCCCGGACGTTGATCGCCTTCGACTGCGTCGAGGCGCCGTCGACGATCAGCACGGCGAGTGCCGTCAACCCGCTCGGCGAGGTCAGCACCGGCAGCAGCGAGACCTGCTCGACTATGTGGGAGGCGGGGGCGAAGGCGACCGTGCCGCGCAGTTTCAGGCCCTTGGCCCAGGCCTTCGCCAGGCCGGCCGCGAACAGCGCGGCCTGGCCGCCCTGCGAATGCCCGGCCACCAGGAAGCGCCGGCCGATCCGATCGTCGAGCTCACGCGCGGCCCTGACGATGTCGAGCACGCCTCGGCCCTCGGAGACGCCGATCAGGTACGGGTGGTTGCCCCGGGTGCCCAGACCCGGGTAGTCGGTGCGCACCACCGCGTAGCCCGCCCGCAGCCACTCGTTGAGCAGCGGATCGATGTAGGCGCTGCCGCCGTTCAACGGCCCGCCGACGCGGTCGCGCGAGGGCGCGCAGACGTCGGCGACGCCGGTGGTCCCGTGCGCGAAGGTGATCACGGGCCAGCCCCGCTTCGGAGCCTTGCCCTTCGGCACGCTCAACGAGCCCGAGACGGCGATCCGCTTTCCCTGCGGGCTGCGGGAGGAGTAGAGGACCAGCTTCGTGTAGCGGGCATCGGCGAGCTTGGGAATGCCGGTCGCCCCCCGCGCCCAGATCAAGTCGCCGTGCTGCTTCGGAAGGGGCTTCGGCGGCTTCTTGTAGAAGGCTCCGCCCTTGGGGCCCTTGACGACCTTGTCCTCGTCGCCCTTCTTCCCGTCGCTGCGCTTGGCCGCCGGGGCCTGGGCGCAGAGGCCGAGCACCAGGATCCCGGCCGCGACGGCGGCGATCACGAGCGTCATCCGGACGCGAAGCGAGGCGATCTGGGCGCTCAACCTGCTCTCCTCTCTGGCGGGTTCCGTCCCTGGAGCGGCGTCAATCTAACGCAAACCCCCGGCCGCGTAGCTTTAGGGCATGACCGCATCGGTCGACACCGGCGCCGCCGTCGCGGTCGAGCCGGTCGAGCTGCCCCGGGAGTTCCAGCCGAGGACGCTGCTGCGCCGGACGCTGCAGGCCATGGCGCTTCTCGGAGCGTTGGCCGCCATCGTCATCTTCGCCCCCGGTCTCGGGGAGGTCCGCGACCTGATGACGGAGGCGAACCCGGGCTGGCTGGCCCTGGCGACGATCCTCGAGGGGCTCTCCTTTGCCTCCTACGTCGTCATGTTCGGGCCGATCTTCTGCACCGGCCTGAGCTGGCGCCGCAGCTGGCAGATCGGCGGGGCGGAGCTGGCGATGGGCTCCCTGGTCCCCGCAAGCGGGGCGGGCGGCCTCGCCCTCGGTGCCTGGATCCTCCATCGCGGCGGCATGGACGGGAGGCGAATCGCGCGACGGTCGGTCGCCTTCTTCCTGATCAAGAGCGGCGTGAACTTCCTCGCCGTGGCGGTGATCGGGACCGCGCTGGCGGTGGGTCTCCTGGGTCCTGAGCTGTCGCTGTGGCTTACGGCAGTGCCCGCCGCAGTCGCGACCCTGGTGATCGTCGCTGTTGCGCTGCTCCCCCGCCTCGGCCCCGGTCCCGAGCTCGGTTCGGAGGCCTCCTCCCTACGCCGGGGGATCAGCCACACCCGCAGGGCGGTGATCGACGGCACCGCCGAGGCGATTCAGATCGTCCGCTCGAAGGACGCGCGAGTGCTCGGCGGCTCCTTCGGCTACTGGGCGTTCGACAACGCCGTGCTCTGGGTCACCTTCCACGCCCTGGGGCTCTCGCCGCCGCTGACGATCATCCTGCTCGGCTACCTGATCGGGCAGCTCGGCGGATTGCTGCCGATCCCCGGAGGAATCGGAGGCATCGACGGCGGGCTGATCGGGACGCTGATCGTCTACGGGACGCCCGTCGCCGGCACGGCCGCGGCGGTGCTGGCCTACCGGGTCATCCTCTTCTGGCTGCCCCTGCTGCTGGGCGGCCTCGCCTTCGCCAACCTGCGGCGCGACATGCCGAGCGGCAACGAGCTCGCCTCGTGCGCCCCGGCAATCGCGACGCAGACGG
>JBOGZI010000179.1:0-4249 GCA_050697275.1 Solirubrobacterales bacterium
CGGCGGCGCCGGCGGCGCCGGCCGCGGCGACGGACTTCTTCGAGGTTCGGGTCCTGCCCGAGGTGGCCCTTGCGGCGGCCACCCTGCCGCGCACGTACTGCCTGCGGGCACCCTTGCGCAGGTCACCGGGCAGGTCGCCGGCGATCTCGCGGATCCGCTCGGCCGCGCTGCCGAGCGAGGACCTCGTCTCGTGGCCCGCCTTCTTCGCGGTCGACTTCGCTTCGTCCGCCGGCGAGGCGTCGCGGCGGATCCGGTCGCGGATCGCCAGCGCGCCCTCCTTCACGGCGCCGAGGTCGAAGCTGCTGCTGCTGTTGATCGATCTCATCTCTGGCGCTCCTTGCGTTCGTTCTCCGGTTCGCCTCTAAGGCTGCCCGTCGGTTAACGAGCTAAACGCGCCCGGCGTGGGGGTGACGACCCTGGGCGCGGCGCCCCCGAACGGGAACTTGCGAGGGAACGGGAACTTGCGGGGCCGGCATGACCGTCCTCTACCCTGTTGAACCCGTTTGGGGTGGGACTCATGAGTACGGAACGACGCCAACTCGAAGCGACGGTGCACGCGCGCGGGCGCTCCCAGCGGCGTCCCGAGCACCTCACCGAGCGGCGCTCGCGGCCGCCGATCGTCGAGCTGCGCCGGGCCACCAAGGTCTATCCGGGCGGCACGGTCGCCCTCGACCGGGTCAGCCTGCGGGTGGGGCGGGGTGAGTTCGTCTTCCTGGTCGGCCCCACTGGATGCGGCAAGTCGACCCTGATCAAGCTGCTGATCCGCGAGCTCGAGCCGACCGAAGGCGACGTATTGATCGCGGGCCGGGACATCGCCTCGCTCCCGGACAAGAAGGTCCCACAGCTCCGACGCCGGATCGGCACCGTCTTCCAGGACTACAAGCTGCTGCCGAGCCGCAACGTCTACGACAACGTCGCCTACGCGCTCCAGGTGATCGGCGCCTCCCGCTCCGAGATCCGCACCAAGGTCCCCGATGCACTCCGCCTGGTCGGCCTAGCCGACAAGGTGAAGAGCCTCCCCGACCAGCTCTCCGGCGGAGAGCAGCAGCGCCTCTCGGTCGCCCGGGCCTTCGTCAACCACCCGCCCCTGCTGCTCGCTGACGAGCCCACCGGCAACCTCGACCCCGCCACCTCGATCGGGATCATGCAGGTGCTCTACCGGATCAACCGGACCGGCACCACGGTGCTGGTCGTCACCCATGACAGCGACCTTGTGGACAAGATGAAGCGCCGGGTGGTCGCCCTCGAGAGCGGCCGCATGGTCCGCGACCAGTCGGCCGGCATGTACGCGGACGAGGAGTCGACCCGCGAGTTCGCCCGGCGGGTGCGCGAGGAGATGGGCGTCGACGAGCGGGAGCCCCGCTACTAGCAGGCCATGGGGCGCGTCTTCTTCTTCATCGCCGAGGGCCTGCGGGCCCTGCGCCGCAGCGCGGCGCCGAGCCTGGCGGCGATCGTCACCGTGGCGGTCACCGTGATCCTGCTCGGCGTGCTGATCCCGGTTCTGCAGACCACCAGCGGCAAGGCCAACGAGGTGCGTGACCAGGTCGGCCTGCGCGTCTTCGTCGAGAAGGGCGCCGCCCAGCAGGACGTCGACGCGCTGGAGTCGAGCCTGCAGGGGATCCCGCACGTGCAGTCGGTCGAGTTCGTCTCCGAGGAGCAGGCCCTGGAGCTGCTCCGCGAGCGTCTCAAGGCGGAGGACAAGGAGGACCTGACCGAGCAGCTCCCGGGCGCCCACAACCCGCTGCCCGCCTCCTTCAACGTGAAGCCCGACGATCTCGACAACCTCCCGATCGTCCGCTCCGGCATCCTGCCGCCGGGGCCCGACGGCACGCCGCAGCCGATCAGCCCGATCATCGAGGAGGTCGCCGACTCGCGCGACGAGGCCGATGACATCCGCAGCGTCACGGGCGCCGTCAAGTGGTTCCTGCTGGTGATCGCGGGGCTGCTGATGGTCGCCTCGCTGATGCTGGTGGGCAACACGATCAGGCTCTCGATCTACGCGCGCCGCCGCGAGGTCGAGGTGATGCGGCTGGTCGGCGCCACCAACTGGTTCATCCGCTGGCCCTTCATGGTCGAGGGCCTCGTCTGCGGCTTCATCGGCGGGGTGATCGCCGTCGGGGTCCTCTACCTCGGCAAGGAGGCGGTCGTCGACCCGCTCTCAGACAGCATCAACCTGATCTCCAGCGAGGGCACGATCGCCTTCGCCAGGCTGATCGTCCTGCTGCTGGCCGTGGCGATGGGGGTCTCGGCGATCGGCAGCGGCCTCACGCTTCGCCGCTTCCTGCGAATTTGAGCGTCAAGACGCTTCGCGTTCCCTCCCTGGTCGCAGTCGCCCTGCTGATCGGGGTGATCGTCGGCGCCCAGGTCGAGGCGGTCCGCGACGCGGTCGGCGAGGCGTTCGGCGAGCAGGACACCAGCACCGAGGCGATCGACGTGATCGAGGACAACTACTTCGAGGAGGTCGATCCCGAGGAGCTGGAGAGCATGTCGGTGCGGGGCCTGGTCAACGAGCTGAAGCGCCGCCACAAGGACCGATTCACCCACTACTTCGACCCGAAGACCTTCGCCCGCTTCAAGGAGGTGACCGAGGGGCAGTTCTCGGGCGTGGGGATGAGCGTCACCGAGGTGAAGCGCGGGCTTCGGGTGGCGAACGTGTTCGACGACTCGCCCGCCGGGGAATCGGGGATCCGCGAGGGCGACCTGGTCACGGCGGTCGACGGCAAATCGATCGCCGGCGAGGACTCCGAGCTCGCCACCGCCAAGATCAAGGGCCGCCCCGGGACCGAGGTGACGCTCACCGTGGTCACCCCCGGCCAGGGATCCCGCGAGGTCGAGCTGACCCGTCGCCAGCTCAAGGTGCCCGCGGTCGAGGGCGAGCTGCGCCGGGTTGACGGCGTGCCGGTCGCCTACGTCGAGCTGCTCGGCTTCACCAGCGGAGCGCACGCCGAGCTCCGCCAGAAGGTCGAGGAGCTCTACGAGCGGGGCGCCGAGGGCCTCGTGCTCGACCTGCGCGGGAATGGCGGCGGGCTGCTCACCGAGGCCGTGCTCACCTCGAGCGTCTTCGTCGAGGACGGGCCGATCGCCTCCACCAGTGGGCGGACCCAGGAGGACCACACCTTCGAGGCGACGGGTGACGCGCTCGCCCCGCGGCCGATGGTCGTGCTGATCAACGGAGACACGGCCTCGGCCTCGGAGATCCTCACCGCCGCCGTCGCCGATGCCGGCCTCGCCGCTGTGGTCGGCCAGCGCACCTTCGGCAAGGGCTCCTTCCAGGAGGTGATCCCGCTCGACAACGGCGGGGCGCTCGACCTGACCGTGGGGGAGTACCTGACCAGGGACGGCGAGTCGATCGACGGCACCGGGATCCCGCCTGACGTCAAGGCCCGCGACCGGCCCGCGACCGAGCCGGACGAGGGTCTGCAGCGGGCGCTCGAGGTGCTGGGCGAGCGGATCGCGGCGGGCGGCGGCGCCCAGCCCCAGCAGGGCTAGGGCTAACGTCAGCCGATGGCTCGAGGGCGCCCAGCGAAGGCGGAGAGGCGCGTCGCGCTGATTTCGAAGCGAGGTCGCTTCCTGGTCGGGGACCTGCTCTTCGAGCGCGGCGGCGGCCGCATCTCGATCGGGGGAGGGCGCAGGGCGGCGGCGCCCGGGCGGATGGCGCTGCTCGAGCTCGGACCGGGACGGGCGCGGGTGATCCGCGAGCTGGGAGACCCGAAGGTGGCCGCCGACGTGATCGAGGCCCTGCTGCTCGACCGGGGCGTGCGCCGCGGCTTCCCCGGCAAGCTGGAGGGGGCGGCGACGGAGGCGGCGGAGCAGGCGGCCGCGGCCCGCGTGGAGCGCCGCGACCTCACCGACCTTGCCACCTTCACCGTGGACCCGGCGACGGCCCGGGACTTCGACGACGCGGTCTCGGCGACCGAGAGCGAGGGCGGGATCCGCCTCTGGGTGCACATCGCCGACGTCGCGGCCCACATCAGGCCGGGCGGCGCGCTCGAGGCCGAGGCTCACCGGCGCGCCACCTCCGTCTACGTGCCCGGGACGGTCGAGCCGATGCTGCCTCACGCCCTCTCCAGCGAGGCCTGCAGCCTGGCCCCGGAGCAGGAGCGGCTCGCGGTCACCACCGAGCTCCAGCTCTCCGCCGACGGCGAGGTCCGCTCCACCCGCTTCTACCGCAGCAGGGTTCGCTCGGACGCGAGGCTCTACTACGACGCGATCGACGTGATCTTCAGCCGGCGGGCGGCGCCCCCGGAGG
>JBOGZI010000180.1:0-3114 GCA_050697275.1 Solirubrobacterales bacterium
AGGTACTGCATGTAATCGAGGGCGGTGGTGGCGTCGGGGAGGACCACACGCTCCGCGCTCGAGTGCGAGATGTCGCGCTCGTGCCAGAGAGCGACGTCCTCGAGGCCCACCTGGGAGTAACCGCGCAGCACCCGGGCCAGGCCGCAGATCCGCTCGGCGATGATCGGGTTGCGCTTGTGGGGCATCGCCGAGGAGCCCTTCTGTCCCTTCGTGAACGGCTCCTCCACCTCGCGAACCTCGGTGCGCTGCAGGTTGCGGATCTCGGTCGCGAAGCGCTCCAGGCCGGCGCCGGCGATCGCGATCCTCGCCAGCACGACCGCGTGGCGATCCCGCGGTACCACCTGGGTGGAAACGTCCTCGGGGGCGAGGCCGAGGGCGTCCATCACCCTCGCCTCGATGGCCGGCGGCACCGACGCGTACGTTCCCACCGCGCCCGAGAGCTTTCCCACCGCCACCTGCCCGAAAGCGTCAGCGAGACGGGCGAGGTTCCGGTCGGCCTCGAAGGCGAACCCGGCCAGCTTCAGCCCGAACGTCGTCGGCTCCGCGTGGACGCCGTGGGTCCGGCCGACGCAGAGCGTCGCGGCGAACTCGCGCGCCCGCCCGACGAGCGCGTCGCGATACGCGCGCGCTCCGGCGACGAGGATGGCGCCCGCCTCCTTGAGCTGCAGCGCCAGGGCATTGTCGACGACGTCGTAGGAGGTGAGGCCGTAGTGGAGCCACCGCCCAGGCTCCCCGATCGACTCGGCCACCACGTCTACGAAGGCAGCGACGTCGTGGCCGGTGGTGCGCTCGCGCTCCTCCACCGCCTCGACCGTGAACGAGGCCTTCTCTCGGCACACCTTCGCGTCCGCCTCCGGCACCACTCCCTCCGCGGCCCAGGCGTCGGTGGCGGCGAGCTCCACCTCGAGCAGCGCCTCCATCCGGCGCTGCTGGGTCCAGACCGCCCCAATCTCCTCGCGTGTGTAGCGCGGGATCACGTAGGGATTCCGACGAGGTTCTCAGGACAAAAGGGGTCGCTTCTTTCGGAGGGTCCTCGCATCACGCGTTGATGATCCGCACCGCCAGCAATCCTGCGTTCTTGGCGCCGTCGATCGCGACGCAGCCGACCGGTACCCCCGGGGGCATCTGCACCGCGGAGAGCAGCGCGTCGAGCCCACCCAGGGTCTTGCCCGAGATCGGCACGCCGATCACCGGCAGGTCTGTGTGAGCGGCGGCGAAGCCGGGGAGCGCGGCGGACATCCCGGCGCCGGCGATGATCACCTTGATGCCGCGCATGCGGGCGTTGGTGCAGTAGTCGCGGGTCGCGTCCGGCTCGCGGTGCGCGCTCAGCACCCGGACCTCATAGCTGATGCCGTGCTCGTGCAGCGCCTCGCCGGCGGGCTGCAGCTTCGGCTTGTCGTTCTTCGAGCCCATGATGATCCCGACCAGCGGCGCGTCGACATCGATCTCCTCGAATGCCTCCTCCACCTCCGGCATCGTCGTCGCGGCCTCCCGCTCGCCCATCAGCTCCTCCGATCCGTCGTGATCACGTATCCAGGTCTCCTCATCAGTCGGCCGCGCTGCCCGCCGAGCTCATCCGATCCGGCGGATCGGTCTCCGCGCGGCCGACTGCGCGGGCGGCGATGTCGGTTCGCATCTGCATCCCCTCGAAGCTGATCCGCTCGGCCGCATCGTAGGCGCGGCGGCGGGCGTCAGCGGCGGTCGGGCCCAGGCCGGTCACGTTGAGGACGCGGCCGCCGGCCGTCACCACCTCACCGTCCTCGATTGCGGTTCCCGCGTGGGTCACCTCTACCCCTTCGAGCGCGGCGGCGTCGGCGAGCCCGTGGATCACGTCGCCCTTCGACGAGGAGGCCGGATACCCGGCCGAGGCGAGCACGACAGTCACCGCCCAGTCGTCGCGGAACTCGTCGGCGGCGCCCCGCAGGCCAGCCGGCTCGCGCGAGGCGAGGCAGAGCTCGAGCAGGTCGCTGCGCAGCCGCGGCAGCACCGCCTGGGTCTCGGGATCGCCGAAGCGGCAGTTGAACTCGAGCACCTTCGGCCCGGCGTCGGTGATCATCAGCCCGGCGTAGAGCACGCCGCGGTACGGCGTCCCGGCCCTCGCCATCGTCTCCACCACCGGCCGGTGGACCGAATCGACGATCCGCGTCACCTCGTCCGGCCCGAAGCCCGGCACCGGCGAGTAGCTGCCCATTCCGCCGGTGTTCGGGCCGGTGTCTCCGTCCCCGATCCGCTTGTAGTCCTGTGCCGGCGCCAGCGGCAGCACATTCTCGCCGTCGCAGAGGGCGAGCAGCGAGAGCTCCTCCCCCTCGAGGAACTCCTCGAGTACCACCTCGGTCTCGCCGAAGCGCCTCTCGACGAAGAAGGCGTCGGCGGCCTCGCGCGCGTCGGCCTCGGAGGCGCAGATGATCACGCCCTTGCCGGCCGCGAGCCCGTCGGCCTTGAGCACGGCGGGGTAGGGCGCGCAGGAGAGGTGCTCGAGCGCCTCCTCCCTCGAGCGCAGCAGGGTGTGCGAGGCGGTGGGGACGCCCGCCTCCCGCATCCGCTCCTTCGCGTACAGCTTCGAGCCCTCGATCCTGGCCGCCTCGGCGCTCGGCCCGAAGGCGGCGATCCCCGCCTCCTCCAGCCGGTCCACCAGCCCGGCCACCAGAGGGGCCTCCGGGCCGACGATGACCAGGTCGGCCTCCGCGCGCGTCGCGGCCTCGACCAGGCCGTCGACGTCCTCGGCGCCGACCTCGAGACAGCGCGCCTCGGCGGCGATCCCGGCGTTCCCGGGGGCGCAGAGCAGCTCAGGCGAGCGCCCGGAGCGCGCCAGCGCGCGCACGATCGCGTGCTCGCGGCCGCCACCGCCCACCACCAGCACCCTCATCTTCGGGCTTCACCCACGACGACTCTCTCTAGGCCGGCTCCGCGCTCAATCGCCCCTCAGAGGGCCTTGGCGAGCTCGCCCGCGGGAATCGCCGCCAGCGTCTGGCTGCTCATCGTTCCGCGGGAGCCGAGCTCGACGGAGACCTTCGCCATCGTCTTCTCGTCAGGAGCCTCTACCACCGTGACGAAGTCGTACTGGCCCAGCGTCGCGTAATGAGCCACCACCTTCGCCCCCAGCTGTTCGACCTC
>JBOGZI010000181.1:0-9266 GCA_050697275.1 Solirubrobacterales bacterium
GGTGAGCACCGCGCCGGCCGCGGCGGTGAAGGACGCTGAGGAGGCCGCGCTCGCCTTCGCGCAGCGCTCCCCCAAGACGACGCGCAGCCGCACGATCACCTGGCAGGACCCCGTCCCGGCCGCCGCCGCCGGGGCCGGCCTCGCCGGGATCGAGTACATCACCGCGATCCGCGCCGGCGAGATCCCGCCGCCGCCGATCGCGGTGACGATGAAGATGTCGATCGTCGAGGTCGAGGAAGGGCGCACCGTCTTCGAGGGCGAGCCCGGCGAGGAGCACTACAACCCGATCGGCGTCGTGCACGGCGGCTATGCCTCGACCCTGCTCGACTCTGCGCTCGGCAGTGCGGTCCACACCACCCTTCCGGCCGGAGTCGGCTACACGACCCAGACGCTGGAGATGAAGTTCCAGCGCCCGATCACCCGCGACACCGGGCGCGTGCGGGCCGAGGCCGAGGTCGTCCATCGCGGCGGCCGCCAGGCGACTGTGGAGGCCCGCTTGGTCGCCGCCGAGAGCGGCAAGCTGCTCGCGACCGGCACCAGCACCTGCCTGATCCTCGAGCCGTAAGCGGGCTACCGTTGGCGGTGATGGCCGCCGGGGACGCAGACACGGTTTCCTCCGCCTACGACGCGCTCAATCGCGGCGACGTGGACGCCGCGATGGAGGCGCTCGCCGAGGACGCCGTCTGGCATGAGAGCGAGGCCCTCCCCGACACCGGCGTGTACGAGGGACGCGAGGCGATCCGCGCCTTCCTCACCGACTTCCTCGCTTCCTGGGAGCGCTTTCACCAGACGATCGAGGGGACGGAGCAGGCAGGTGACAAGGTCGCCATGCTCATCCACCTGGAGGCGACGGGGCGCGGCTCGGCCGCCGAGGTTGACGCGCGCTACGCGCACGTCTGGACGATGGCGGGGGGCCGGGGGATCCGGGTGGACGCCTACTACGACCGCGAGGAGGCCCTCTCCGCGATCGCGCCGTAGGTCCCGGTGGCAACCACCGCCGCCAGGAAGCCGAGGTAGAGCGCGGTCGCCAGGTCGTCCCCGCCGAGGTCGTCGCTGTGGAGCACCACGGCGAGCAGCTCCAGCACCCCGAGGACGATCAAGGCGGTGGGCAGCCCCCAGACGGGAAAGCGGTTGTCGCGGACGACCGTCAGCGCGACCAGGGAGACGGAGAGGATGAAGGTTCCGAGCGCCCGTGAGGTGAGGGGGGTGAGCGCCCAGGGCCAGAGGTCTGCGGCGCTGTCGGGAGCAAGCAGCATCAGCGCCCCCGCCGCCAGCAGCAGCGCTCCCTCGAGCGCGAGCAGGAGGCGAAGCGGGGGCGGGAGGGGAGGTCCGAGCGGGCCGGGTCCCGCCGCCCGCTGCTTGACGATCCCGTAGAGCAGCAGCGGGGGGGCGACGATGTAGGCGCAGAGCCAGAAGATCCCGAAGAGGCTGTCCATGTCGAACTTGTCGAGGTGGACGAGGGTGACGACCAGCAGGATCACCGCGATCAGCAGCACCGGGTAGGCGATCGGCCGTACCTCGAGCCAGCCGCGCGCTCTGGCGCCGCTCACGAACAGCACCAGGGCCCCCCAGTAGAAGGTCCCCAGGGCGGCGGCGCTCAACGGCGGCTCGATCGTCCAGGAGAACCAGTCCTCGGTGTCGTTCGCGCCGATCACCAGCAGCGCCCCGGCGATCAGCGCCAGGGTGGCGAAGCCGAGCAGGGTGAGGCGCAGCTCAGGCCGGAGTCCGTTCATCGCGCCGCGCATCCTACGATCGACGTGATGAGCCTACTGGCCGTGTAGATGGCTTCGCCATCAGATCGCGGCCACGAGCGGCCGCCCCGCACAAGTCGCTACGGGCTACGCCCTTGATGGAGGGCGCTCCGCAGGCGAAGCCGAGGAGCGACCCGTTTGATGTCATGGAGCGGCCTGGTGGCCGCTCGCGAGCGATCGCGCTAGCTCCACCAGCAGCCGCACGCCGAAGCCGGTCGGTCCCTTGCCGACGTACTCGCGGCCGACATCCCAAGCGGTGCCGGCGATGTCGATGTGGGCCCAGGGCTTGCCGTCGACGAACTCCTCGAGGAAGGAGCCGGCGTAGATCGTCCCGGCCTTGCGCTTGGCCGAGGCGTTGGTGAGGTCGGCGACCGTGCCCTTGGTGAGCTCCTTGTACTCGGGGTGGAGCGGCAGCCGCCAGGCGAGCTCGCCGCTTCGCTGCGCCGCCGCCTCCACCCGGTCGGCCCACTCGTCGTCGTTCGAGATCAGCGCCGCGTAGGTCGAGCCGAGGGCGATCAGCACCGCCCCCGTGAGCGTGGCGAGGTCGACGATCCGGTCAGCTCCCAGCTCCACCGAGTAGGCGAGCGCGTCGGCGAGGATCAGGCGGCCCTCGGCATCGGTGTTGTTCACCTCCACGGTCTTGCCGTTGAGCTGGGTGATGACGTCTCCGGGCTTGATCGCGGAGCCGCTCGGCATGTTCTCCGTCGAGGGGATCACGGCGAGCAGGTTGACCGGGATCTCGAGCTCGGCGATCGCGTCGACGGCCTCGAGCACCGCCGCCGCCCCGGACATGTCCATCTTCATCTCGTGCATCGCCTGCGCGGGCTTGATCGAGATCCCGCCGGTGTCGAAGGTGACGCCCTTGCCGACCAGCCCCAGTGTCTCGCCCTCGCCCCCGGCCTCGTAGCGCAGCACGATCAGCTTCGGGGGCTCGTCGGTGCCGGCGGAGACGGCCTCGAGGCCCCCCATCCCCTTGCTCACCATCGCGTCGCGCTCGAGCACCTCGCAGCTGACGGCCTGGTGGCGCTCGGCGAGCTGCTTCGCACGCTCGGCGAGGTGGCTCGGGGTGGCGACGTTCGAGGGCAGGTCCTCGAGCTCGCGCGCGTGGTTGGCGGCCTCACCGGTCACCCGCGCCGCGTCGGCCGCCTCGGCCAGCGAGGCGTCTCCGAGCAGCGTCAGCGACTCGACCCTCTTCTCCTCCTCGTTGTCGCCGTCCTTCCCGCTCTTGAAGCGGTCGAAGCGGTAGGAGGCGAGCACCGCGCCCTCGACCAGCGCCGCGGCGACCGGCTCGGCCTCGCCGGCATCCGGAACCGCGATCGCGAGCGCGGCGGCGTCGAGCCCGGAGGCGCGCTTGGCGGCGATCGCGGCGGCCACTCTGGCCCGCTCGGGGTCGAAGTCCTCCCGGGAGCCGAGGCCGACGACCAACGTGGGGGCCAGGCCCTCCGGGTGGACCAGCGCGACCTTCTTGAATCCGCCCTTGGCGACGCCGGCGCCGGGTGCCCCGGCGAGCGGCTGCGGCAGCTCATCCCCCTCGAAGAGCAGGATTGCGACGAGGTCGGCTTCCACCTCCGCCAGCGGCTTGTCGGCGACCTCCACCCGCAAGGCCGGGGAGGATAGTTGCGGCCGGTCGCTATCGTTCCCGGCCGATGTCGAAGACGGTGATCCTCTCCACGGCTCGGACGCCCTTCGGGAAGATGGGCGGCGGCCTCTCCCCCCTCGATGCCACCGATCTCGGCGGCACCGCGATCACCGAGGCTCTGTCGCGGGCCGAGGTGAAGCCGGACGAGATCGAGGGCGTCGTCTACGGCCAGGTGCTGCAGGCCGGGCAGGGCCAGATCCCCTCCCGCCAGGCCCAGATCAAGGCGGACATCCCCAAGGAGGTCCCCTCCGAGACCGTGAACAAGGTCTGCGCCTCCGGCATGCGGACGATCGGGATCGCCGACCAGGCCGTCCGGGCGGGGGACCTCGAGATCGCGGTCACAGGCGGCATGGAGTCGATGAGCCAGGCGCCCTACCTGCTCCCCGACGCGCGCTTCGGCTTCCGCATGGGCGACGTCAAGGCGCTCGACGCGATGACCCACGACGGGCTCACCAACCCCTTCACCGAGAAGCAGATGATCAACGAGGCGAGCGAGGTCTCGAACGAGCTCGAGATCACCCGTGCCGACATGGACAGGTTCGCCGTCCGTTCACACGAGCGGGCCCATAAGGCCACCGAGGAGGGCAGGCTCGCCGAGGAGATCGTCTCGGTGACGATCAAGGGCAGGAAGGGGGACACCGTGGTCGAGGTCGACGAGGGGATCCGCCCGGACACGAACCTGGAGACGCTCGCCAAGCTGAAGGCGGTCGGCGGCGACGACGCGACCCATACCGCCGGCAACTCACCTGGAGTAAACGACGGCGCCGGCGCCGTGATCGTTGCCTCCGAGGAATGGGCCCAGAAGAACAAGCGCACCCCGATCGCCACCGTGCTCAGCTACGGCCAGGTCGCCGACGACTTCCCCTATCTCGCCAAGACCCCGGCCAACGCCGCCAAGCAGGCCCTGGAGAAGATCGGCAAGTCCCCCGACGACGTCGACCTCTGGGAGATCAACGAGGCATTCGCGTCGGTCGCGCTCAACTCGGTGCGGATGCTCGGCGTCGACGAGGACAAGGTGAACGTGAACGGCGGGGCGATCGCGCTCGGGCACCCGATCGGCGCCACCGCCGCCCGCATCGTCGGCGCCCTGATCTGTGAGCTGCAGCGCCGGGGCGGCGGCCTCGGCTGTGCCGCCATCTGCTCCGGCGGCGGGCAGGGCGATGCCATCGTCCTCGAAGTCAACGGCGCCTAGCCGCTCCGCGGCCTTCTTCGATCTCGACAAGACCCTGATGGCGGGGTCGAGCGGGATGGTGTTCGCGCGCGTCGCGAACCGCCAGGGGTTCGTGCCGCGCCGTCAGCTCGCCAAGTGGGGGAGGGACCACCTGCGCTACCGGCTTCGCGGCGCGACGGATGCCCAAACAGGAGCTGTCTTGGACGTGGCCAAGCGGATCTTCGCCGAGATGCCAGAGCGCGCCGTGGAGCGCATGGCCCCTGAGATCCTCGCCGGGATCCTGCCCCGCATCTACCCGCAGATGCTCGACGAGATCCACCGCCACCAGGACGAGGGCCGCGCCACCTTCATCGTCAGCGCCGCCGGCAACGACCTGGTCAAGGCACTGGCCGCCGTGCTCGGGATGGAGGGTGGAATCGGGACCCGCTGGGCGGTCGGCCCCGACGGCAAGTACACCGGGGAGATGGAGGGCCCCTTCGTCTACGGCAAGGGCAAGGTCGAGGCGATGCGCCGCTTCGCGGAGCGGCACGACATCGACATGGAGGCCTCCTACGCCTACTCCGACTCGGTCAGCGACCTGCCGATGCTCCGCTCGGTCGGACACGCTGTGGTGGTGAACCCCGACGCCGACCTGCTCGAGATCGCCCGCCAGGAGGGCTGGGGCGTGATGCGCTTCGAGCGGCTCGGCCGCAAGCTCGCGATCGTGGGCGCGACCGCCCTCGCCGCGGTTCTCGGTGGAGCCGCCGCGTCCGCGTCTCGCCGGCGCGGCTCGGGCCGGCTGAGCGCGGGCCGTCGATCGCTTCGACGCTGACACCTAAGATCTGAGCCATGGCCGTTGAGCCCGAGATGCGAGGGCGCGCGTCAGCGCGACCCGTGATGTCGTCGCGCGCGCACGAGTGGCTGGAGGAGCGCGAGGCGCTCTTCGAGACGATCTCCGGCGAGCCCGTGAAGCCCCTCTACACCGAGGAGGACCGGGCGGGCTCTGACCCGGAGCGCGACCTCGGCTTCCCGGGTGCCTATCCCTTCACGCGCGGGGTCTACCCCTCGATGTACAGGGGGCGGCTGTGGACGATGCGCCAATTCGCCGGCTTCGGCACCTCCGAGGAGACCAACGAGCGCTTCCGCTACCTGCTCGACCACGGCCAGACCGGGCTCTCCACCGCCTTCGACATGCCGACCCTGATGGGCCTCGACTCCGACGCGAAGCGCAGCCTCGGCGAGGTCGGGGTGGAGGGGGTCGCGATCGACACCCTCGACGACATGGAGACGCTGTTCGCCGGGATCAAGCTCGACGAGGTCACCACCTCGATGACGATCAACGCCCCCGCGGCGATCCTGCTGGCCTTCTACGTCTGCGTCGCCGAGGAGCAGGGGGTGCCGCCGGAACGGCTGGGCGGCACGATCCAGACCGACATCCTCAAGGAGTACATCGCCCAGAAGGAGTGGTGCTTCCCGATCGAGCCGGCGATGCGCCTGGTCGGCGACATGATCGAGTGGTGCTCCGAGCACATGCCCCGCTGGCATCCGATCTCGATCTCCGGCTACCACATCCGGGAGGCCGGATCGACCGCTCAGCAGGAGCTCGCCTTCACGCTCAAGGACGGCTTCACCTACGTCGAGCAGGCGATCGAGCGAGGCCTCGACCTGGACGACTTCGCGCCGCGGCTCTCCTTCTTCTTCAACGCCCACATCGACTTCTTCGAGGAGATCGCCAAGTACCGGGCGGCGCGGCGGATCTGGGCGAAGGAGATGAAGGAGACCTACGGAGCGAAGCGCGAGGAGTCGATGCGGATGCGCTTTCACACCCAGACCGCCGGGGTCTCGCTCACCGCCCAGCAGCCGCAGGTGAACATCGTCCGGACCACGATCGAGGCGCTCGCCGGCGTGCTCGGGGGCACGCAGTCCCTGCACACCAACTCCTACGACGAGGCCCTGGCGCTGCCGACCGAGGAGGCGGTGCGGATCGCCCTGAGGACCCAGCAGGTGATCGCCCACGAGTCCGGGGTGGTCAACACGGTGGACCCGCTGGGCGGCTCCTACTTCGTCGAGACGCTCACGGACGAGATGGAGCAGGCCGCGTACGAGTACTTCGCCCGGATCGACGAGCTCGGCGGGATGATCGAGGCGATCAAGCAGAACTTCCCGCAGCGGGAGATCGCCGACGCCTCCTTCCGCTACCAGCAGGAGGTCGACTCGAGGAAGCGGATCGTGGTCGGGGTCAACGAGTACGTGCACGAGGACGAGGAGACCCCGATCCTGCGCATCGACCGAGCGCTGGAGCGCAAGCAGCGCGGCCGGGTCGAGGCGACCAGGGCGAAGCGCGACCCGGCTGAGGTCGAACGGTCGCTCGCCCAGCTGAAGGCGGCAGCCGCCACCGACGCCAACCTGATGCCGCCCTTCCTGGACTGCGCCCGCGCCCGCGCCACCGAGGGCGAGATGGTCGCCGCGCTCCAAGAGGTGTTCGGCTCCTACACCGAGTCGCCCGTGTTTTGACAGCGCAGCGGTCAGCGCCGAAGACGTCACGGCCCTCCCGGTCCAACGAGGAGGTCGTTCGGGGCGCGATCGAGCGCTTCAACAGCGGCGATATCGAGGGGTCGATCGCCTACTGGCGCCCGGACGGCGAGTTCCACGAGCTGCCCTACGCGCCTGACGCCGGCACCTACCGCGGCCACGACGGGCTGCGCCGCTTCCAGAAGAGGGTCGCCGACGCGTTCGACGAGGTGCGCTACGAGATCGAGGAGCTGATCGAGCAGGGCGACCGCGTCTTCATCTCGGTTCGCATGAAGGCTCGCGGCCGCGACACGGGGATTCCGATCGACCTGTCCTTCTTCTCGGTCTACGAGGTCGACGGCGGCAAGCTCGCGGTCCACCGCGGCTTCATGGAACGGGACGAAGCGCTTCGCGCGGCGGGCATCGAGGGCGGCTGAGTCCAGGCATGAGAAGGGGCCGGCTCCCGCCGGCCCCTCTCGATGCAGCAGCTCCCGTTCCGCTTAGGCGGGCGGGGCGCCGTCCTGCCTGCGCGACTTGACGCAGTTCGCATAGACCGACAGGGCCTGGTTCTCCGCCGTCGGACCGAGGATGTACAGGCGCAACACGAAGCCGCTCCCGTTCGGGTAGGCGTCCAGGATCCTGTAGTCCGAAGGCAGCGGCGCGGTCGCGCCGGTCCACTTGAATCCGCCGGCGGTTGCCTTCTTGGCCGCCGCACACGTCACGGTGTACGTCTTGGGCGTGGTCGCGCTCAGGGTGCCGGTGTTGAAGTTCGCCGCCGCGTACTGGATCACGCCGGTGCCGGCGAGCCGGTCACGACTGCTGTCCTGGAACATCCCGAGCTTCAGGGGGTCGCCCTTCGGAATGCCCGCCACAGCGGTGCCGGTGAGCGCGACGATCAGCGCCATCATCGAAATGACCAGCGCTGGGCTCGGACGCTTGAAGCGAGGCCGTTTCATGTTCCCTCCCTTTCAGGGCTCGCTGCTTTGCCTTCCCTGTGTCGTCTTCCAAGCCGCGTCCCGGCGACCCGCAGCACGGATTACCCCACCTCGGACGCGCGGAAACGGGCGATTTCGTGCGGGGCGAGGCGCTCCAGGCGTTGTCCCGCCAGGTCGGGGTCGCGCGGCCGGCGCGCGCTCGGCGCAAAGAAAAGGGCCGGCTCGAGGCCGGCCCTTTTCGTACCCACTGGGGTGTCGCTTAGACGGGCGGAGCGCCGCGCTGCCTCCGCGACTTGACACAGTTCGCGTAGACCGCCAGCGGCTTGCCGAGCGCGCTGCTCTCGTCAACGTCCGGGGTGGTCGTATCGTCGGGCCGCAGCTGCAGCCTGACCACGAACCCCTGCCCGGTCGGATATGCGTCGACGACCTGGTAGTGGCCGGCGTTCGGCGTCTGGCCGGTCCACTTGAACCCACCGGACGTCGCCTTCTTGCTCAGTTCGCACTTGACCTCGAAGCGATGGACGGTGTTGAAGCTGTCCACCGTCGCCGGGGTCACGAACGAGGCGCCCGCGTACTGGATCACCCCTGTGCCGGCGAGCCGGTCACGGCTGTCGGGCTGGAAGTTCGCCAGCTTGAACACTCCGGCCTTGCCATGGTGCGCGATCGCGGTGCCGCCCAGCGTGCCGACGAGGGCGATCAGCGCCACGACCATCGCCGGGCTGGGTCGCCTGAGGCGAATACGTTTCATCGGTGTTTTCCTCCTTCTGCTTTGTCCCTGTCCCTGGTGGTCCCTGCCGGGCCGGGGAGCAAGGGGTTCACGTTCTCGTGCCCGCTTCTCCTGGTGGAAACGAGGCGGCGCGGTGGAAGTCTCGGGCAGTGTCAGCGAGCGAACATGGCGGCGGCTCGCCGGAGAGGGGCCGTGAGGGCAAGGAGAAGGGCCGGCTGTGCCGGCCCTTCTCAGGCACAACTGCTCTGCTCGTCCGGCCTCAGGCGGGCGGGGTGCCGTCCTGCCTGCGCGACTTGACGCAGTTCGCGTACAGGCTGAGCGGCTGGTTGTGCGCCCCCGCGGCCTTGATGTCCAGCATGACCTTGAAGCCGGCCCCGGTTGGATAGGCGCCGACGAAGTCGTAGCTGGAGTGCGGCGGCGGCGGGAAGGCGCCCCACTTCCATCCACCAGCGGTTGCCTTCTTGGCCGCCGCACACTGAACGTTGAACTGCTGCAGCCCGTTCGTCGTGGTGGTCGTGAAGTTCGCCGCCGCGTACTGGATCACGCCGGTGCC
>JBOGZI010000182.1:0-8347 GCA_050697275.1 Solirubrobacterales bacterium
GCCTGGCTGCCCGGCCAGCAACGCTATCGGGAGGTGACAAGCTGCTCCGACACTACCGACTATCAGGCACGTCGCCTCGATTGCCGATACCGTCCCTCGGAAGGAGCGTCCCCGGAACCCGTGCACACACTGAATGGCACCGCTGTGGCCGTCGGCCGGACGTTGATCGCTCTTCTGGAGAACGGACAACGGGGGGATGGGACCGTCGCAATGCCCCCTGCGTTGCAGGAATTCGGTATCCCGGAGCGCATTCCCAAGTGATGAACGCGGGCTCTGTCAAGCGGGTCGTGCTCTGCGACGACCACGAGATCGTCCGCGAGGCCATCAAGGCACGGCTCTCCGCCGTGGATGCGGTCGATATCGTCGGCGAGGCGGAGACGGGGGAGGAGGTCGTCAACAAGGTCCGCCAGCTCCAACCCGACGTCTGCATCGTCGACGTCGAGCTGCCCGGCCAGGACGGGATCGAGGCGACCCGGGACATTCTCAAGGCGATGCCGGAGACCCGGGTGATCATCTTCACCGCCCATGCCCAGCCGGACCTGCTGACCCTGGCTCTGCGGGCGGGAGCCTCCGGCTACGTGCTCAAGTCCGCGCCCAGCGAGGACATCGCACGGGCGATCGAGGTGGTCGCCGGCGGCGGGACCTTCGTCGGCACCGAGCTCGGCCAGGGGGCGGGCGAGGTCGAGAAGCTGCTCGAGCTCACCCCGCGCGAGCGGGAGATCCTCGAGCTGCTCGCCGAGGGGCTGCGGGTCAAGCAGATCGCCGACCAGCTCTCGCTCAGCCCCGCCACCGTCCACACCCACGTCCGCAACGCGATCGCGCGGATGGAGGTGGACACCCGCACCGAGGCGGTCGCTCTCGCCGTGCGCTTCTCCTACCTCGGAGCCGGCGGCAAGGTCTGACCCGCTGCGCTACTCGTCGTCGAAGCTCAGAGCGCAGCCGTTGATGCAGAACCGCTTGCCGGTGGTCTCGGCTGGGCCGTCGTCGAAGACGTGGCCGAGGTGGGCATCGCAGCGTGAGCAGAGCACCTCGGTGCGGCGCATCATGAAGCTGCTGTCCTCCTCGGTCTCGACCGCGTCGTCGTCCATCGGCTGGTCGAAGCTCGGCCAGCCGGTGCCGGAGTCGAACTTGGTCTCAGAGCTGAACACCGGCTGCCCGCAGGCGACGCACTTGTAGGTCCCCTCGGTCTTGTTGTCGTTCAGCTCGCTGGAGAACGGCGCCTCCGTTCCCTTCTCGCGGACGATCTCGTACTGCTCGGGCGTCAGCTCCTGGCGCCACTGGTCCTCGGTCTTCTTGATCTTCTCCACTGCAGCCTCCGTCCTCGGGTATGCACTCAGGGTAGTCGCTGCTCTAACCGCGGCCTAAGCCCCCCGATCAGATTCCTTCCGCGCCGAGCCCCGCTCCGGGGACCCGAGCAACGACTTCACCCCCTCCGACACGCTCGGCACGATCGATCTGACCGCGACGCTGCGGTAGCGGAAGAAGGGGAGGAAGCGGAGGGGGAGGGATTCGAACCCCCGGACCGGGAAAGCCCGGTCAACGGCTTTCAAGGCCGCCGCATTCGACCGCTCTGCCACCCCTCCGGGGTGTCTGGGAAAGGCTAGCTTTCGATCGGTGAGCAGACGACCACAGGGATGCGGCGCTCGCCGGCGCGTTCCTGGTACTTGGCGAAGCCGGGGTAGTAGTCGGTCGCCAGCTTCCAGAGCCGCTCTCGTTCCTCCCCCTCCGCCTCCCGCGCCCGGTAGCGGCCGCCGCCACCGCCGCTCCACAGCTCCACCTCCGGGTTCGCCCGCAGGTTGTGGTACCAGGCCGGGTGCCTGTTGCTGCCGCCGCGCGAGGCGATCAGGACGACGTCGTCTCCCGAGGTGAAGTAGGCGAGCGGCGTGGTGCGGCGCTCGCCGCTCTTCGCGCCGGTGTGGGTGACGAGCACGGTCGGCGCGTGCAGGGTGGTCTTCACGCGCCCTCGCGTCGCCCGCATCAGGATCGGATCGATCCGGTTGCCGATTTTGACCAGGAACCAGGTGAACGGGCGCTGCCGCGCGGTCCAGGACAGCGTCCGCATCAGCGGCCCCTGCTGCTGCGTCGGGTCGAACGGTCGAACTCGGCCCACTGCTGAAAACCCCCTCTCTGGAAGCATCCTTGCCGGCCAGCATCCTGCCATAGGCTCCCCCGCGATGGCCAAGGAGTGGCGCAACTGGGCGGGCGATCAGCGCTGCCTCCCGGCCCGGGTGCAGCGGCCGGCGAGCCGGGGGGAGCTGGTCGAGGCGGTGAAGCGGGCGACCGAGGCGGGCCTGACGGTGCGCGCGGTGGGCGCCGGGCACTCGTTCACCGACGTCGCCTGCACCGGGGGGCTGATGCTCCAGTTCGACCGGCTCGACCGCGTGCTCGATGTCGACCGCGAGGCCGGGCTGGTCAAGGTCGAGGGCGGGATCGGCCTGCGCGCCCTGAACGAGACGATCTGGGGATACGGGCTGGCGCTCGAGAACCTGGGGGACATCGACGCGCAGACGGTGGCCGGAGCCGTCTCCACCGCGACGCACGGCACCGGGAGCCGCTTCCGCAACCTCTCCGCGCTGATCGAGGGAATTGAGCTGGTGCTTCCCGACGGCACCCTGCTCGAGGTCTCGGCCTCAGAGCGGCTGGAGCTGCTGC
Source organism: Solirubrobacterales bacterium (assembly GCA_050697275.1). Lineage (GTDB taxonomy): Bacteria > Actinomycetota > Thermoleophilia > Solirubrobacterales > 70-9 > JBOGZI01. The sequence continues at coordinate 2,653 of JBOGZI010000182.1, forward strand.
CCGCGGTGCGGGTCGGGCTCGGCGCCCTCGGCGTGATCGCGACCATCACCTTCCGGACCGTGCCGGCGTTCGTGATCCGCCGCGTCGACTCACCGCTGCCGCTGGCGGAGACCCTGGAACGGTTGGACGACTTGGCCGACGGCTCCGACCACTTCGAGTTCTACGTCTTCCCCCACACGGAGGTCGCGCTGCTGCGCCAGAGCGAGCGAACCGACGAGGAGCCGAGCCCCCGCGGCAGGCTGCTCGAGTACGGGCAGGAGGTGGTGCTCGAGAACTGGGTGATCGGGACGATCGCGCGCCTCGGCCGCCGCTTCCCCTCCCGGACCCCCGAGTTCTCCCGCTTCGTCTCCTCGCGGATCGGCAAGAGCACCAAGGTGGACCGCAGCTACCGCGTCTACGCGAGCCAGCGGCGGGTTCGCTTCACCGAGATGGAGTATGCGATCCCGCGCCGCCATGCGGCCGAGGCGGTCCGCTCCGTGCTCGCCGCGGCGGAGCGGGCCGGTCCGCCCGTCGGCTTCCCGATCGAGGTCCGGTTCGTCGCCGGCGACGACTCCTGGCTCAGCCCCAGCCACGATCGAGACAGCTGCTACATCGCCGTGCATCAGTTCGAGGGGATGGCCTGGGAGCCGTACTTCCGCTCGGTCGAGGCGATCATGGACGAGTTCGGCGGCCGGCCTCACTGGGGCAAGCGCCACTTCCAGACCGCCGCCACCCTGGCCGAGCGCTATCCGCATTGGAATGACTTCCGCGCCCTGCGGGCCCGCCTCGACCCCGGCGGCAGCTTCCGGAATGCCTACCTCGACCGGGTGCTCGGCCCGGTCTAGAGGAAGGCCTTGCCCTCGCCCCGGTAGGTCGGGACCTCGTCGCGGATCGTCGAGCCCGTGATCAGGTAGAGCCGGTTGAAGCGCTCGCAGAGCTCCCCCGCCTTGACGTGCCGGAAGTAGACGCGGTCGCCGACCGAGAGCCGGTCCGCGGCCGCCCCCAGCAGCGGGGTCTGCACCTCACCGGTCCCCTCGAAGGCGTCCGGCCGGAGGCCCCCCGGGAGGTGGGGGACCGGCATGCGGTCCTTGGCGCCCACGCCCGAGGCGAGGTAGCCGCCGCCGAGCGCGGTCGCGACCTGGCGTCCGGGGCGGCGCACGATCGGCAGCGCGAACATCGCGGCGGGGCGGAGCGTGAAGGAGCGATAGTGATCGAAGAGCACGGGGGCGAAGAAGCCGGAGCCGGCGGCGACCTCGGTCACCGACCACCCCGACGCGGTCAGGGCGATCGAGCCGGTGCCGCCACCGTTGACGAACTCGAGCTCGGTCACCTCGGAGACGGCGGCGACGATCTCCCCCCGGCGCTCCGCGACGTCCTTGGCGGAGGCCGACTGCATGCCGCGCACCAGCAGGTTGGTGATCGCCTTGCGCGGGACGTTGTCGCCCACCCCGGCGATCTGCCCCTCGTAGGCCATCAGGCCGACCAGGGTCACCCGCTCGCGCCGCTCGATCTCGCGCGCCAGGGCGACCGCCTGCTCGGCGGTGCGGATCGGCGAGCGCTTCGGTCCGACCTTGAGCAGCCCGCCGAGGGGCCACCAGGAGACGTCGATGTCCATCGCCACCCTGACCGGCGCGACGAACGAGGAGGCGGCTTCCTCGATCAGGTCGAGGTGCTCGGGGCAGTCCACCATCACCACCGGCGCCTCCTCGGGATGCGCGGCCGTGAGGCGGGCGAGCCGGGTGAGGCAGGGGGTGTCGGTGGTCGGGTAGGCGACGACCAGATCGCGCATGCCGTGCTCCCAAAGCCACAGCGCCTCCGGGAGGGTGAAGCAGAGGGCCCCCTGGAAGCCTCGGTCGAGGTCGAGCAGCCGCTCGAGCACCGGGCGGCAGCGGATCGACTTGCTCGCCACCCGGATCGGCTTGCCGGCGGATCGCCGCAGCATCTCGGCGGCGTTCGCCCAGACCGCGTCGAGATCGACGAAGGCGAACGGCGCCTGCGCCTCGGCGAAGACCGACTCGTAGCGCTCGTAGGCCTCGGTCGGCGTGGGGAGCGGCAGCGGGGTGGGCGTGTCGAGCTCGGCCGCGAGCGGGCGCGTCTCCTCCTCGGCCGCCGGCGGCGGGGACGCCTCGGCCGGCCCGGGCGCCTCCTCGGTGGTGGGCGGGTGGTTCTCTCGTGCGGCGGACATCTCGATCCAGCCTACAATCGGGGCTCACTGGTGGGCCGCGGCCCACCAGTTCGCCCGGAGAGGTGGCCGAGCGGCTGAAGGCACTCGCCTGCTAAGCGAGTAGGGGGCTGATAGCTCCCTCGAGGGTTCGAATCCCTCCCTCTCCGCTGTGAAGGCGCACGTTCTGCCGCCGCCGTGAAGGTGCGCGCCCTGATCGGCGCGCTGGTCGTGCTCGGGCTCGCGGTCGTGGCCGTCGGGCGGGACGGAGGCGGGGAGGGCCTCGAGGGGCAGAGCGCGGAGGCCGGTGATCCGGCCGGACGCGACTTCGGGGGCGGCGGCCCGATCGCCGCGCTGCGCGAGATCATCCCGCTTCCGGATCTGGACCTGGCGCCGGACCCCGAGGACGAGGTCCGCGGGCCGCGGTTCCTGATCGCCAGGGTGCACACCGATCAGGCGCTGGAGCTCCTGGACCGCCCGGATGGAGGCGTGGTCGCGAGGCTGAGCGACCGAACCGAGTTCGGTTCGCCCCGGGCCATGGGCGTGGCCCGCGAAGGCGAGGGCTGGCTCGGGGTGACCGCGCCGGAGCTCTTCAACGGCCAGCTCGGCTGGGTCAGGGAGGATGACCCAGCCCTCGAGCTGTACGAGACCCGGTTCTGGCTCGTGGCCGATCTCTCCGCGCGGCGGCTCGACCTCCGATACGGCAAGCGCTTCCTCGACCGCTTCCCGATCACGGTCGGGTCCCAGGCCTCGCCCACCCCGCTGGGCCGCTACTCGGTCACCGACGCGCTCGCGGGAAAGGGCGTCGGCCCCTACTACGGCTGCTGCATCCTGGCTCTCTCCGGCCACCAGCCGAACCTGCCCGCGAACTGGCTCGGCGGCGATCGCATCGCGATCCACGGAACCCCGGACCGGGTCGGGGGGGCCGCCTCCACCGGCTGCCTGCGGGCAAGCGACGACGACATGGTCTCGCTCTTCGCCCGGGTGCCGCTGGGCGTGCCCGTCTTCATCCGCGCCTGACCCGGCGCCGGCTCGGCTTCGCCGATCTCCGCGTGGCGGTTTTCCGGGCCGCTCCCTTCCTCGGCGTTCCTTTCCTCGCGGCTCCCTTCCGCGCCGCCTGTTTCTTGGCGGCGGGCCGTCGCCCTGTCCGCTTCCGCCTCGCGGCGCGGGCGGCCTTCGCCGGCTTCCGCCGCGGCACCGGCTGCTCGCGGATCGCCTCGCGGATCGCGGTCGCCAGCTCGTCCAGGTCGGCGACGGCGTCGCGGTCGCCGGCCAGCCCGAAGAAGACCCGCCCGTCGTAGCTGACCATGCCGGTCGAGAGCGCGTGGTTCTGGGGGGAGAGCGGCACGAACGGATAGATCTCGCGCAGCCGGCGACCGAGCAGGTAGAGGGGCTGCTGCGGGCCGGGCACGTTCGAGACCACCAGGTTGAAGATCAGCGGGCGGCTCATCGCCGAGGAGAGCAGGCGGTTGATCGTCGGCGGCGCCCAGCCGGTCGCCTCGATGATCAGTGAGGCGGCGCGGGCGTTGTCGGACTCCTTCAGCCGCCTGGTCTCGTCGCGCAGCATCTCCAGGCGCCTGCGGGGGTCCGGCTCGCCAAGCGGCAGCTTCACCAGGATGGTCGAGATCCGGTTGCCGAGGCCGTCCTTCTCGCCGGGGCGCCGGATGCTGACCGGCACCAGCGCCACCAGGTAGTCCGGCACCGGGTCGCCGCGCTGCTCCAGGAAGCGTCGCAGGGCGCCCGCGGTGATCGAGAGGATCACGTCGTTGACGGTCGAGCCCTCCGCGGCGGCCCGGGCTCGCTTCAGCCGCTCGAGGTCCGTCTTCGCCCAGGCCACCCGCCGGTCGCGGCCGATGCGGGCGTTGAAGGGGCTCTTCGGCACCTTCGGCCCGGCGGTGGCCAGGCCGGTGAAGGCCTCCGCGGTCCCGATCACCCGGCCCGCCGTCCTCACCGGCATCCGCACGGTGTGCCCGACGGCGCGCCCGGCCGCCCTGAACGGCCGCTGCACCGCGTAGGCGGCGGCCTGGGCGAAGAGCGCCCCCGGCTTTGGCTCGGCCGGCCGCCAGGGGTCCTTGGGCGGCTTGATCCTGGTCGGGGTCCGCTTCGGGTCGAGCAGGATCATGCCGATGTCCACCGCTGCCACCCCGTCCACCAGCGCGTGGTGGGTCTTGGAGAGGTAGGCGTGGCGGCCACCGCGCAGCCCGTCGATCAGGTAGAGCTGCCAGAGCGGGCGCTCCATGTCGAGCGGCTCCGACATGATCCGGCCGATCAGGTCGCGGAGCTGGTCGAGGCGGCCGGGCCGCGGCACCGCCACGTGCCGCACGTGGCGCCGGACGTCGAAGCCGGTGTCGTCCGACCAGACCGGGTTCTCGATCCCGAGCGGGACCTCGGTGATCTTCTGGCGGAATCGCGGGACGAGGTCGAGCCGCCGCTCCACGTGCGCGATCAGCTCCTCGTAGCCGGGGGCCGCGCCCTCGACCAGGATCGTGGCGCCGACGTTGACGTGGATCGGGCCCCGCTCGGCGAACAGGTTGGAGAGGTCGGAGGCTGAGAGGCGGTCGTTCACGAGCGCGGCAGCGTACCGAGCGCCAGCCGGCCTCCGAGCGAGGATCTACGCGACTAGCGGGATTCGGATCGGCGTGCCCTGCCCAGCGCGGCCAGCGGGACGGCGAGCACCACCGACGCGATCGCCAGCACCCGGAGGATGTCCTCGATCGCGGTGCCCTCGCCGGTCCCGCCCGCGGCGATCGACTCGATCAGCGCGGCGGCGATCGCGACGCAGAGCCCGGCCGCCCCGATCACGATCGCGAGCGACACCCCCGACGCCTCGCCGGCCTGCTGGTCCGGAACGGACGCCTGCGTGCCGACGCTGACCAGGGACCAGCAGAGCCCGTAGCCGAAGCCGAACACCGCCAGGGCGGGGACGTAGACGGGGAGACCGCCACCGGCCGCCACCCCCAGCAGCCCCGCCGCCCCGACGCCGATCGCGCCCCCCATCAGGAGCGGCACGTCGAAGCGCTCGGCGAGGCGCCCGGAGAGCGGCCCCGCGATCGCCACCATCCCCGAGGCGCCCAGGAAGATCAGGCCCGCGATCAGCGGGCTGTGGCCCTCGACGTCCTGCAGGTAGAGGGTCGAGGCGAAGGTGGTGACCACGAAGACGACGTTGGCCGTGGTTCCCAGCAGGGTGACGCCGACGTAGGGGCGGTTGCGGAAGAGCGAGAGGTCGACCAGCGGCCACCGCACCCGCCGCTCGATCGCCACGAAGGCGATCAGCAGCACCGCCCCCGCCGCGAACAGCCCGACCATCGGTGCCGAGCCCCAGCCCCAGTCCTCGCCGCGGTCCACCGCGAAGGTGATCGTCCCGATCCCCAGCGCCACCGCGGCCAGCCCGGTGAGGTCGAGCTGGCGCGGCACGGTCTCGTCACGGGATTCGGGCACGGCGCGGAGCATCAGCGCGATCCCGAACGCGGTCACCGGCACGTTGACGAGCAGCACCCAGCGCCAGCTGAGCAGCTCGGTGAGGGCGCCGCCGACGAACGGCCCGGCCGCGGTGGC